>JAXDHL010000588.1:0-14986 GCA_034664525.1 Solirubrobacteraceae bacterium | reverse complement strand
TCGGAGATGGCCCATGACGAGGCGTCGATGCGGGTCGTCGACGGCGTGCGCGCGCCGATCCAGCTGCTCCGCGCGTCGCGCGGGATGCGCGACGACGCGCCGATGGTTCCGCGATATCTGCTCGAGACGTTCGTCGGGACCCATCCGCACGCGCAGGTCGAAGAAGTCCACGACGCCAACCATTACACGATCGTCATCGGCGCCGGGCCGGGCCCGGTCAGGGTCGCGGCCGCCGTCGAGGCCGCGATCGGCGATCACGCCAGCAGCACGGCGCGGTAGAGCCGGGCGAACGCCTCGCCGCCGGCCCGGTCGAACTGGGCGTGGCGGTAGCGCAGGGTGAGGTGCAGCCGGCCACCGACCGTCGCGGCGCCGAGCATGGCCCCGAGCGGCATGCGCCCCGGCGGCGAGAACCACACGGCCTGCACCGGCAGCGGGTCGACGGTGCCGAGGTTCGACAGGCTGGCGGTGTCCACCACGACGTCGCCGGTCAGCGGGATCAGGACGTCGAGCCGGCGCTTGACCGCGATCGGCAGCAGGCTGGGTCCGGCGAGCAGGTCGATGACCGTGCCGGCGAGCCCCTCGCGCTTGATCGCGCGGGTCTGCTCGCCGACCACCGCGGCGGCGCGCCCGACGTCGTGTGCGTCCCGCGCGGCGATCGAGATCGTCATGTAGGACGCGAAGTTGCCGACGACGTCGGTCCGCCACGGGGCCGGCCGGAGGTTGACGGGCATCGTCAGCGTGATCCGTCCGGCGCGTCGTTGGTGATCGCTGTTCCAGCGGCGGATGGCGACCGCGAGCGCCGCGAGGAGCACATCGTTGACGGTCTGGCCGGAGGCCCGGCGGGCGAGCACGGCGGCGGTCTCCGCGGGGGAGAGCGCAAGCAGCTCGAAGCCGTAGCCGGCCCGATCCCGGCCGCCGTCGCCGGCGAGGCGGGCGGCCGGCGTCCACTGGTGCGCCGCCTGGCGCGCCATCGCGCGGCCGCGCACCCTGCGCTGATGGAGTGAGGTGGCGCCGGCGAGGGCGCGCAGGTCGCGCACCGCGAGCGGGTCCACGGACGCCGGCGGGTCGTCCTCGCCGGCGTACGCTCGCAGGATCGAGCGCATCAGCCGTGCGGCGGCCACTCCGTCGCCGGCCGCGTGGTGGAGGTTGAGGACGATCGAGTCGCCGGCAGGCCCGTGGGCGAGCAGCAGCTTGAACGGCGGAGCCGCCTCGAGCGAGGGGCTGACGCCCATGAGCCGTTCGCGCGCGGCCGCCAGCGCTGCCTCGTCGGCGCACGCCGCGATATCCAGCGGGACCTCGCACAGCTCGGCCGCGATCTCCCAGCGATAGCCGCAATCGGAGAGGCGCCAGCTTGCGAGTGCCGCGCGGGCGATCGGGTGCAGGCGCGCGGCGGCGCGGACGGCATCTGCGAGCCGGTCGGCGTCGACCCGCGCGCCGACCCGGACCTCGAAGTGCACGTTCCATGGCTCCTCACGACGGTCGAGCCCGAGGAACAGCTCGTCGAGGAGGCTGAGAGCCACAGTTTCGGTTGTCGGCACGGCGATCGTCATGCGGTCACAATGGTCCCGGGCGCCGCGCCCGCCGTCGTCTGCCGAGCGCGGTCTCTTTTGCATACACCGGCCGACGACGGGGCGCCGCTGTATACAAAACTGAACGGATCGTTTCGAAAGGAGCCCGAATTTGCCGGCCCCCCAGGACGCCGATGCGCCGCCGCGGCGGGGACGCCCCCGCAGCGCAAAGGCGCGTGCGGCGATCCTGACCGCGGCAACCGAGCTGTTGCTCGACCAGGGCATCGCGCGGATGAGCATGGATGCGGTGGCCGAGCAGGCGGGCGTGAGCAAGGCGACGATCTACCGCTGGTGGCCGTCGAAGGAATCGCTGGCGCTGGATGCGCTGCGCGAGTGGGCGGTCGCGGGCTTGGAGGAGCACGACACGGGCTCGTTGCGGGGTGACCTGCTGGCGACCGTGCTGCCGTGGGTGCGCGAGGTCCGCAGGCGGCCGTTCGGGCGGGCGATCGCCGCGCTGATCGCCGAGGCGCGCTCGGACCCGCACTTTGCCGAGGCGTACCGCACGGTGTTCGTCGATCGGCGGCGGCGGCCGGCTCGGGCGGCGTTCGAGCGGGCGATCGCCCGTGGCGAGGTGGGGGCGGGACTCGACGTCGAGCTGGCGCTGGATCTCGTCTACGGGCCGCTGTATCACCGTCTGCTGCACGGCCACGCTCCGCTGACCGAGGGCTTTGCCGGCGAGGTCGTGGACCACGTCGTGGCGGGGATCGAGCGTCTGGATCGCCGGCCCTAGGGGCCCCGGAACGGGAGAGGCCCCGGGATGCGGACCCGGGGCCTCTCAGCTCCCGGGCTGTCCAGGTCCCGGGCGGGAAAGGCGGCCCGCGGGGGGAACGGGAAACGGGCCGCGACGCGATGTTCTGTCCTACACCGCGTCCGTGCATGCTTCCCGAGCGGACCGCGTTCGTCATCGGCCGGGGGTGGCATCTTGCGCCTGCACCGATCGCGGTATCAGGCGGCGCGGCGCCGCCGGCGCGTTGCGATTGGAGCTACGCCGCGGCCGGCAGGACGGGCCAGCGACCCAGCAGTGACGATCCGGAGCTCGGGACGGGGGCGAGGAGCGATGCTCGCCACCACGGTGGCGCCCCGACCAGCCTGGGCCCCACCGTCGAGGACAGGTGCGTGCGGCGGCGATCTCCCGGCCGGCTCCGCCTCCGGTGGACGGCTGCTGGCCGCGCCGACCCTCGCGGGTACTCGGGCACCCGCCCGGTGAACGTCGATGGCTTGAGGAGCTTCCGCAGCGCGTGGGACGCCCGCGGGAAGCGCGACAACCTGAACGGCGAGCTCGGCTCGCTGCCCTGGTTGTAAGAGATCATGCGGACGCGCGGGTGCGAGCGGACCCATCCGATGAACCGCTGGACGAACCGCGGGTCGTCGGCGCCCCACATCGCCCATTCCCCGAACACGAACGGCTTGTGGTGACCGGCCGCCCAGCGCCGGTAGAACGGCTCCAGGAACGAGAACATGGGGTACTTGGAGTAGAAGTCGGTACCGACCCAGTCGACGTAGCGGTCCCCCGGATAGAAGCGCCCGGGCATGTTGCTCGGGATGTTCGGCGAGCCCATCGTCTGCGGCACCCACAGCATCGCCACGTTGGCGTGCGGAATCTTGCGGACCGGTCGCTGCCCGACCGTCGGCAAGTGGCGCACGGCCGGCAGCTTCAGGCGCCGGAGGCGATGGTTCAGCGTGCGGACGTGCCCGCCGCGGAGGATCAGCGTCACGCGACGGAACGCCTGCCGGTACCAGAGCGGACTGTGGGCTCGGTCGCGGGGGCTGCCGTTGGCGTTGTAGTAGGCGTACGGATTCCAGTGCCCGTTCATCTCGGCCATGAGCCGCAAGTACACCGGCTTGTTGTCGTAGTCGAACACGATCTGGCGGCCGAGCGAGAGGATGAAGTCGTCGCCATGCCCCAGCGCGATCTGGCGCGGGGTGATCATCTCCGAGGTCCCGGGGCCCCTGTAGGTGGACAGGTGCAGCATCAGTCGCGCCCGCGCGTGGCGGGTGCGCGCCAGCGTCCAGTCGATCGACCGGTCCCAGGCCACGAAGAACTGGAAGGCCGCCGGCGCCCGGCCGGTCGCGCCGACGACCGGGCTCACGCGGTCGCCCCCGGTGACGCCGAGATAGACCTTGTGCTTCGGCGGCAGATACACGCGACCCGCGGCAGCGGAGGGCAACACGAGGGCGCAGGCGAGCGCGGCCAGGACGGCGGGCTTGGACCAGGTCATCGCCGGGCATCGTGCGGACGCCCGCTGCGGCAGTGACCTGCACCTCTGACCCGTTCCGACGGACCCGGCGCGTCAGGCCCGGGCGAAGGGACGAAGGGCCGTGCCGGCCACGACCGCCGTCCAGTTTCCCGCCGCACGCCTGGTCGCCAGCCTCCAGGACGTGATCGAGACCAACGAGGCGGGACGGCAGGCGAACCGGACCGAGCTCAATCCGGTGAGCTTCCTGGACCGCAGCGCGCAGGTGTATCCGGACCGGGTCGCCGTCGTGCACGAGGACCGGCGCTACACCTATCGCGAGTTCGGGGCGCGCGCGAACCGCCTCGCCTCGGCGCTGCGCGGGGCCGGGCTCGAGAAGGGGGACCGGGTGGCGTTCATCTGCCCGAACATCCCGGCGCTGCTCGAGGCGCACTTCGGCGTGCCGGCGGCCGGCGGTGTGCTCGTGGCGCTCAACTACCGCCTCAACGCCGCGGACATCGGGCGGATCCTCGAGCACTCCGGAGCCCGCTTCCTGTTCGTGGATCACGAGTACGAGCACCTCGCGGAGGGCGTGGACGGTGTGCGGACGGTGCGCATCGACGACACCGGCGCGCCCGGCGATCCCTACGAGGCGTTCCTCGCCCAGGGCTCGCCCGAGCCCGTGCCCAGCGTGCTCGCCGACGAGGGCGAGCCGATCGCGATCAACTACACGTCGGGCACGACCGGCCGGCCCAAGGGCGCGGTGTACCACTATCGCGGCGCGTATCTCAACGCACTCGGCGAGGTCATCGAGACCCGCCTGACGCCCGAGAGCGTGTACCTCTGGACGTTGCCGATGTTCCACTGCAACGGCTGGTGCTTCACGTGGGCGGTCACCGCGGTCGGCGGGCGCCACGTCTGCCTGCGGCAGGTCGAGCCGGGACGCATCTGGGACCTGCTCGATGCGGAGGGCGTCACCCACTACTGCGGGGCGCCGACGGTCCAGGCCTCCCTGATCGGCCACGAGAAGGCCCACGTCCTGGACCGCGAGGTGATCACCACCGTCTCCGGATCGCCGCCCTCGCGGGAGCAGTTCGCCCGCCTGACCGAGCTCGGCTTCCGGCCCGTGCACGTCTACGGGGCGACCGAGCTCTACGGGCCGTACGTGATCTGCGAGCCGCAGGAGAGCTGGCGGCAGCACCCGCTCGACGAGCAGGCCGCATTGCTGGCCCGCCAAGGCGTCCAGTACGTGGTCGCCGATCCCGTCCGTGTCGTCGACGAGGCCGGTCGCGACGTGGCGCCCGACGGCCGGACGCTCGGCGAGGTCCTGATGCGCGGCAACACCGTGATGACCGGCTACTTCCGCGATCCCGAGCAGACCGACGACACGTTCGCGGGTGGCTGGTACCACTCGGGTGATCTCGCCGTGCGCCATCCGGACGGCTACATCGAGCTGCGCGACCGCAAGAAGGACATCATCATCTCCGGGGGCGAGAACATCTCGACCATCGAGGTCGAGCAGGCGATCCGCGAGCACCCGGCGGTGGCTGCCGTGGCGGTCGTCTCGATGCCCGACGAGAAGTGGGGCGAGCGGCCGAAGGCGTTCGTGGAGCTCGCGCTCGGCCAGCAGGCCTCCGAGAAGGAGATCATCGCCTTCGCGCGCGAGCGCCTGCCCGGGTACATGCGCCCGGACGCCGTCGAGTTCACCGAGCTCGCCCGGACCGCGACCGGCAAGGTGCGCAAGCAGCCGCTGCGCGACCGGGAATGGGAAGGCCACGAGCGCAAGGTCGGGTAGGTCAGGTGACGCCTGCCCTTGGGCCAGCCCGGCGATCCGGGGGCCCGGGAACCATTAACGATGTAGGAAGCAGTACAGCAGTGCTCCGCTGGGGCGGCCTCAGAGGTTCGCCCCCGCCGAGCCAATCTCCCGGCGGCGTCCCAGCCGCCAGGCAAAGGAGGTGGACAGCGCATGTTCACACGAACCCGCCCTGCCGCGATAGCGACCGTATTGAGCGTTCTGGCGATCGGTGCCCCGGTCGCAACCGCGAGCGCCCAGGCGGCGTCGTTCGGCCCCGCGTCGATCGGCCCGACCTCGGTCGGGCCGGCGTCGCTCGGACCGGCCTCGCTCGGGCCGGCGTCGCTCGGCCCGGTGTCGATCGGACCGGCGTCGGTCGGCCCGACGGCATTCGGTCCCGGGGCCCACGGATACCCGGGGGGTCACGGCAACGGCCAATGGGGCAACGGCAACAATCAGTGGGGCCCTGGCAACAGCCAGTGGGGCCATGGCAACGGCCAGTGGGGCCACGGCAACGGCCAGTGGGGCCACGGCAGCGGCCAGTGGGGCCACGGCTACGGTCACTATCCGCACGGGTAGTCCCCGCGCAACGGGTGCAGTCGCGGGCCGGGGCGGGGTCGTTCTCCCGCCCCGGACCACGTCCGCAACGCCAGCGGTCATGATGATCACGTGAGACCCCGTGTCCGTCATTGGCTGAGCGGGTGGCTCGTCAGCCTGGCGCTCGTCGGGGCGATCAGCGCGGTGATCGCGCTGCTCACGCAGCCCCCGCGGACCTCGGGGCTGGCGGTGCTCTACCTGCTCGCGGTCCTGCCGGTGGCCGTCTACTGGGGCGTGGTGTTCGCCACGCTGGTGGCGGTGCTGAGCGCTGCGGCGTTCGACCTCCTGTTCATCGCGGCGCCGTTCGGCTTCAGGCCCGCCGACTCGCACGACCTGCTCGACCTGGCGGTGTTCCTGCTGACCGCGGTGGTGGTGAGCCAGCTGGCGGCGCGCTCGCGGCAGCAGGCGCTGGCGTCGGCGCGGCTCGCCAAGGAGCAGGCGGCGTTGCGACGGGTCGCGACGCTGGTCGCACAGGCGGTCCCGCCCTCGGAGATCTTCGACACCGTCACGCGCGAGATCGGCCGGCTGTCCGGTGCCGATGTCGCCCGCCTGGAGCGCTACGAGGACGACGGGACGGTGACCGGCGTGGCCGCCTGGAGCCGGGATGGCGACGTGCGGTTGGCCGTCGGCACGCGGCTCGCCCTGACCGGGATGAGCATCGCCGCACAGGTGCGCCAGACGGGCCGCTCGGCCCGCGTGGACAGCTTCGCCGACGCGCCCGGCCCGATCGCCCGAGAAGCGCGGGAGTTGGGGATCCGCGCGTCGGTCGGCGGTCCGATCCGGGTCGGCGGCCGCCTCTGGGGCGTGATCGCCGCCTCTTCGAGGCGCGCCGCGCCGTTCCCGGCGGACACCGAGTCGCAGATCGGCGAGTTCACCGAGCTCGTGGCGACGGCGGTCTCGAACGCCGTGGGCCGTGGCCAGCTCGCCGCCTCCCGCGCTCGTGTCGTTGCGTCGACCGACGAGACCCGGCGGCAGATCGAACGCGATCTCCACGACGGGATCCAGCAGCGGCTGGTCACGCTCGCGCTCGACCTGCAGGGCATCAGTGAAGCCGTCCCGGCCGACCGGCAGGATCTGCTGACACAGCTGTCCGCCGTCGAGGACGGCGTCCGGGTCGCGATCGACGAGCTTCGCGAGATCTCGCGCGGCATCCATCCGGCGGTCCTCTCGCAAGGCGGGCTCGGACCCGCGCTGAAGTCGCTGGCGCGCCGCTCCGGGGTGCCGGTCCAGCTCGACGCCCGAGTACTGCAGCGGTTCCCGCAGGCGGTGGAGGTGGCCGCCTACTACGCGGTCGCCGAGGCGCTCACGAACGCGGCCAAGCACGCCCACGCGTCGGTCGCGCACGTCGAGCTGGAGGTGCGCGACGGCACGCTGCAGCTCTCGGTGCACGACGACGGTGTCGGGGGCGCCGACCAGGCGCGCGGCTCGGGGATCGTCGGCCTGACCGATCGCATCGAGGCGCTGGGTGGAACGATGGCGCTGACGAGCCCGCCGGGCGGGGGGACGTCGATCGCCGTCGAGCTCCCGGTGGGGTCTGCCGCGCCCCTGGGCGACCACCTCGCTCAGGCGGGGTCGCACCGGGACGCCGGCATCTAGTACCAGCAGGCGCCTACGCCGCGCTCAGCATCCCCACCGGGTCCGCCGGAAGCGCCTGCTCGAGCTGGCTTCGAGAGCTGATGTTGAGCTTGCGGAACACCATGCTGAGGTGGTACTCGACCGTGCGCGGGCTGAGGAACACCTGCGCGCCGATCTGCTGGTTGGACTTCCCGGCGCGCGCCAGGCGGGCGATGTGCGCCTGCTTGGCGGTCAGGCTGTCGAGCGTGTCGGCGATGCGCGGGTGCCGCCGCTCGCCGGTGGCCGCCAGCTCGGTGGCGGCGCGGGTGGCGAACGCCTCGGCGCCCATCGACTCGAAGCGCTCGTGCGCGAGGCGCAGCTGCTCGCGCGCCTCGCGCTGCCGGCGTTCGCGGCGCAGCCATTCGCCGTAGAGCAGGTGGGCGCGGGCGAGGTGCACGGCGACACGGGTCTGCCCGAGGTGCTCGATCGCCGCGCGGTAGAGCGCGTCGGCCTGCCGGCCCTCGCTGAGCAGGGCCCCGCAGAGGGCTTCGATCCCGAGTGCCCATTCCGTGCCGCTGGCACCCGTCTGCTCGCGCAGTTGCTCGAGCGCGGCGGCGGCGACCTCACGTCGGTCGCAGCGCACGGCCGCCTCGACCAGCTCGAGCGCCAGGAAGCAGGTGACCACCAGCTCCTGGTGCTCCCACGCGTTCTGCGCGGCGGCCAGCGCGGCGTCGTGGCGGCCGAGCCCGTTGGAGAGCAGCGCGGTCGCGAACTCGGCGGCGCTGATCGCCCGGCCGTCGCCGCGCGCCTCCGCGTCGGCGACGGAGGCCGCGATCAGGTCCGATGTCCGCGCCTCGTCGCCATGCCACGCACTGACGAGCACCGACGCGTAGCTGAGCGGCGTGTTCCCGGTCAGATCCGCCGCCCGGCCTTCCTCGATCGCGGCTGCCGCGGCGGCGAACTCGCCGTCGAGCAGCTGCGAGGCGGCATGGAAGCTGAGGGCGATCGGCAGCTCGGTGAGGACGCCGGTGTCACGGGCCAGCTCGATCTCCCGGGTGGCCAGCACATGGAGCGTCTCGTCATCCCACAGCTCCATCGCGGCACGGCACGTCGTCCACATCCAGAGGATGCCGTCCGGCTCGCGGGCGTCCTCGCCGCACGCCGCGCGCAACGCCCGCTTCAGGGTCGGCGCGGCGGCCGCGTAGCCCTTGGTGGACCGCAGCGCGAGGCCGTCGAGGAGCAGGTCGACCGCCCGTGGCGGCCACGGCGCCGGCGGCGCCGCGTGGGCCGCCTGGGCAGCCTCCAGCATCCCGCGGTCACCGCCGAGGCGGCCGAGGAACGACGCCGTGGCGAGTGCTTCCAGGTGGGTCGCGCGTGCAAGCCGGACATCCCGGGGCTCGAGTCGCTTGGCCGCGCTGAGCAACCGGGCAGGTGCGTCGCTGCCTCGCGTGATGGTGAACGCGGCCTGGGCGCGCAGCCGCGCGATCCGAGCCCGCTGAAGGTCGTCGAGCGGCCCGGCCTCCGCCACCGCCAGGAGCGCGAGCGTCGCGTCCGGCGCCCCCGCGGTGAACTTCGCCTGCGCTCCCGCGAGCGCGCGTCCTGCGCGGCGCTCCGGGTCGGCGGTCAGCGCCGTCGCCTGCGCGAGGAACGCGGCTGCCGCCGCCACTCCTCCGCGCTCCTGGGCTCGGCCGGCCGAGCGCTCGAGTTCCGCTGCGAGCTCCTCGTCGGGACCCGTCGCCGCCTGCGCACGATGCCACGCGCAGCGATCCGGGTCGATCTCGCGGTCGGTGGCATCCGCCAGCGCCCCGTGTACGGCGCGGCGGTCTTCGGCCGCCGCCGCCCAGTAGATCGCCGACCGCATGTGCGGATGACGGAAGCGCACGCGCGCGCCGACGCTCAGCAGTTGCTCGGCCTCGGCCGGAGCCGCGGCGTCCATCCTGATCCCGAGGTGGTCGGCCGCGCGCCACAGGAGCAGCGGCTCGCCGATCGGCTCCGCCGCCGCCACGAGCAGCAGCCGCCGCGTCTCGGCGGGCAGGCGCTCCAGTCGCGGCAGCAGTCGTTCGTCGACCCGAGCGGACGCCGGCACCGGGTCGGGCAGTCCGAACCCACCGGCCAGGTCGGCCGGCGAGGCGCCCTGCGAGAGCTCGAGCAGCGCGCGCGGATTGCCGCGCGTCTCGGCCAGGATGCGTTCGCGCACCGGCTCGTCCATCGGGCCGGTGACGACCGACGCGAGCAGGTCGCGCGCATCCGCGCTCGGCAGGCCTTCGACGAGCAGCTCCGGCAGCCCGGCCAGTTCCGGGCGGGGCTCGCGCACCGCGAACACCATCGCGACCCGGTCCGTCCTGAGCCGGCGCGCCGCGAATGCCAGCGCCTGCGCCGACTCCCGATCCAGCCAGTCCGCCTCGTCGACCAGACAGAGCAGCGGCTGCTGCGCCGCCGCCTCAGCGAGCAGGCCGAGCACCGACAGCCCGACCATCAAGCGGTCCGGCGCACCGCCGGCACGCATGCCGAACGCCGCCGCCAGCGCGTCCTGCTGCGGGACCGGCAGCCGGTCGAGCTGATCCAGCATCGGCCCGCACAGCTGATGCAGTCCGGCGAACGCCAGCTCCATCTCGGACTCGATCGCGCGTGTGCCGGCGACTCGGCAGCCGGCCGCGTGCTCGCGCACCTGTTCCAGCAGCGCCGTCTTGCCGACCCCGGGCTCTCCTTGCAGCACCAGCACCCCACTGCGCCCCGCCAGTGCGCCGTCCACCAACCGCTCGAGCGCCGCGCCCTCGCCGCGGCGACCGCGCAGCGGCGTCTGCGCGCCGCCAGGCGGCGCGGCCGCGCGGGCGGGCGTCTGCGGGAGCGGAGCGGTGCCGGCGCTCATCGCAGATCGGACCTGCTCGGAGCGTCCGGGCAGCGCATCAGCGATGCGACGACCATCTCGCGCTGCGTCATGCGGGGCGCCGGCACGAGGCGCAGCGCCGGCCGCACGAGTCGCAGCGTCGGGCGCTCGGGGTCGTCTTGGAAACTGTTGGGGACTGCGGCCAGGGTCATCAAGGATCGCCGCCTCGGCAGTCGGTTGCTCTTCCGATGTGAACCATCCCAGCGCGGGGCCCATTCGTCATCGACGACAGCCGCCATCTGCACGTCCGGCACGCCCGACACGGACCTTCGGGGTAGCTTCAATACGGGCGGCGTCCGGCGTTGAAGTTCCTGCTACCTGCAATGCGAACGGCCATTTTCGGTGCGATCCTCAAGCCGTGGCGCTGCGCTGCCTGATCGTCGACGACAACGTCGACTTCCTCACAACCGCTCGTGATCTGCTGACCCGGCAGGGGATCAGCGTCGTCGGCCTCGCTTCCACCGGGTGCGAGGCGGTCCGGCGAGCGGACGAGCTGAGTCCCGACGTGGCGCTGGTCGACATCGATCTCGGCGGCGAGAGCGGCTTCGATGTCGCGCAACTGCTCGCGAAGGCTCCCCGGCCCGACCGGATGCACGTCGTCCTGATCTCGACCTACGCCGAGAACGACTTCGCGGAGCTGATCGCGGCGAGCCCGGCCGTCGGCTTCGTCTCGAAGTCCGACCTCTCGGGGAAGGCCATCTCCGAGGTCCTCGGCGCCGCCAACGACGGCGACGGCCTGCGCAGGGCCTGAGCGCTAGCGCGAATCGAGGTAGGTGATCACCGCGAGCACGCGCCGGTGATCGTCTTGCGTCTCCGGGAGCTGCAACTTGGCCAGGATGCTGTGCACGTGCTTCTCGACGGTTCCCTCGGTCACCCAGATCTTGCGGGCGATGCCGGAGTTCGAGGATCCCTCGGCCATCAGCGCGAGCACCTCGCGCTCGCGCTGCGTGAGGGATTCGAGCGGGTCGTCCCTGCGCCGGGCCGCGACGAGCTCCTCCACGAGGGCGGGATCGACCACCGAGCCGCCCTGGGCGATCCGGTCGACCGACTCCATGAAGTCGCTCACCGCCGCCACCCGGCGCTTGAGCAGGTACCCGACCCGGTGCCCGCTCGCCAGCAGCTCCATCGCCTGGTCGACCTCGGTGTGCGCCGACAGGACGAGGATGCCGATATCGGGGAACTCGTCCCGGATCACACGCGCCGCATCCAGCCCCTCGGTCGCGTGCGCCGGCGGCATCCGGATGTCGACGATCACCAGCTCAGGCTGGTGCGTGCGGACGAGGTCGAGGAGCTCCGACCCGTCGCCCGCCTGGCCGACGACCTTGAGACCGCGCCGCTCGAGCAGGCTCGACAGACCCTCGCGAAGCAGGACGTCGTCGTCGGCCAGCACGATGCGCCACGCCTGCTGCGTCGGCCGCTCGCCGTCCCCCGGGGGTCTCATTGTCGACATCGTCACGATTATCGCCGCGTGTCCAGCCGCCGTCGCGCCGTTCGGCAGATCAGTGCACGCTCGTGCTGAACACCGCGAGCGGCGCCCCGACCTCAGGGCTCCCAGGACCGGCTGTCGAGCGGCCAGCCGCTCAGCAGGACGACCGGCGGCCCGCTGCCGTGGTCCTCGTAGTACAGCTCGATCGGGGTCGAGTTCTCCTGGCCGACGGTGATCGTGCTCATGCCTCGGCCTTGGTGCTCGGGGCGACCCGCTGCACGAAGGCGAGCGCCGCGTCGGCGACCTCTCGCCAGCCGCTGTCGACGGTGATCGAGTGGCCGCGTCCCGGGATGACGGCGAACTCGGTGACGCTCTCGTTGCGCTTCTGCTTCTTGTACGAGGCCTCGGCGATCGCGTCGGGCGCCTGGTGGTCCTTCTCGCCGACGATGATCAGCATCGGCCCGCGGGCGGGGTTCTTGGTGTCGACCTTGGCCTCGGTCCACGGGTTCAGGTTGGCCGCCGCCGCCTGGAAGATCGGCTCGCCCGACCCCGGCACCGCGAAGGTCTCGAAGAGCTGCTTGGCCTCCTCCTCGCTGACGGCGTTGCCGAAGCCGAAGCGGAACTGCTCGAACGTCAGCGGCACCGCGCGGTGGCGATTCGCCGGGTTGCTGAGGACCGGTCGCGCCGCCTTCAGTGCGGAGATCGGCAGCGGCAGGACGCCGCGGAACGGCGCCGGGCTGATCGCGACCGACGCCGCGCCGATGCCGCGGCCGGCGAGGATCTCGGTCAGCAGACCGCCGAACGAGTGGCCGATGATGACCGGCTTGCGGTCGAGCCCGCGGATCAACGCCTCCACGTGGTCGGCGATGTCGCCGACACTCTTGCCGGCGAACACCTCGGGATGGGCGTTGGCCTCCTCGACGGTGGCGGGATCGTCGGGCCAGCCGGCTGTCAGCGCGGTGTAGCCGGCCTCCTCGAACACCGTCGCCCAGCGGTCCCAGCTGCTGGGCAGCAACCACAAGCCGTGGACGAAGACGATCGGCCGCAGGCCGGAGGCATTCGCTCGCTTGACCTGGGCGGCGTCGTGCTCGCTGAGCACCGCCGTGTCGGGCGCGGTCCGGAGCGGGGCGGTGGTCATGGCGGGTCTCCTTGGGAGCGGGGGCAGGGGACGCACGCGTCGGCGGGGGCCAACAAGGGCGATACGCCCACACCGGCCGATTGCTGGAGCCGGAGACGGCATCGCTCGCCGAGGGTCGGGGCAGAGCGAGCTCCGATGCTACAGGAGGCCCGCGCGGCGGTCGGCGAACGAGCGGCACGAATAGACTCGTTCTCGCGGAGCGGCTCATGACCTATCGCGAGACCGACCAGCTGCGCGTCCTGATCGCCAACGAGCGCAAGGATCGGCTGGCCCTCGTCGCCCCGATCGTCATCGCCCTCGGCCACGAGGTGATCGCGCGCGAGATCGAGGTCGAGGACGTGGGAGCCGTCACCGCCCGCGAGCGCCCGGACGTCGCCCTGGTCGGCCTCGGCGAGAGCTCCGAGCACGCGCTCGACCTGATCGACAAGATCGTCCGGGAAGCCACCTGCCCGGTGATCGTCCTGCTTCACGCGCGCGACCCCGGGTTCGTCAAGGAGGCGTCCAAGCGGGGCGTCTTCGCCCACATCTCGGACGCCGACGTCGAGGACTGGCAAGGCTCGATCGACATCACCCTGCGCCGCTTCGCCGAATACCACGACCTCGAAGGCGCGTTCGGACGCCGCGCCCTGACCGAGCGCGCGAAGGGCATCCTCATGGAGCGTCACGCGATCGACGAGGCCAGCGCGTTCGAGATGCTCCGCGAGCGGTCACGCATCGACAACCGCAAGCTGATCGACCTCGCGGCCGCCGTCGTCGACGGCCACCGCCTGCTCCCCAAGCAGCCGCAGCCGCCGCAGCCCTGACCGACCCGGCCGGCGCGGGCGCGAGTACGGTCCGGTGCGTGACGTATGAACAAACGATCTCCGACGTCGTCAAGGTCGTCGAGGCCGTCGGCGCGGCGATCATGGTCCTGGGCGGGCTCGGCGCGTTCGTCGCGTTCGCGATCCACAGCCGGGCGGGGACGGTTACGACCGCGTATCACGTCCTGCGCCGTGACCTCAGCCGCTGCATCCTGCTCGGCCTCGAGGTCCTGATCGTCGCCGACATCGTCCGGACGATCATCGTCACGCCGACCCTGGAGAGCGTCGCGGTCCTCGGCATCATCGTCGTGATCCGCATCCTGCTCAGCTTCTCGCTCGAGGTGGAGATCGACGGCGTCTGGCCGTGGCAGCGGCGGCTTGCCTCCAAGACGGCAACCGACGCGTCCGACGGTCCCTGACGGCGGGCACGTCCGCATCCCCACGCGGCGGGGTGTTCTTCGCGCGCGCGCATGGTGCGCGCACCGTTGCCCGGGCGCGCCGAGGCCGCGACGATCGGCACGTAGGTCGTCGTCGCATCGAACCCGGAGGCCACAGATGGACGCACCCCTTCCCCGCACGCCGCTCGGCTCCGGCTGGACCCTGTTCGCAGGCATCGCCGTCGTGATCGCCGCGCTGAACGAGGTGTTCAGTCGCATCTCCCACGTTCCGCTCCCCGGCGCGCCCAAGCGCCCCTCCGTCAACAACACCGTGATCGTCGGTCTGCTGGTGAAGGAGGTCCTGGGACGGATCGGCGACAGCGCCACGGGGCGCCCGGCCGGAGGCTGATCGCGCGCGCCGGCATGAACGGCGACTACGACGTGATCGTGCTCGGCGCGGGGTCGCCGGGCGAGCACTGCGCGGGTGCCCTGGCCGAGGGCGGCCTGCGCGTCGCCGTGGTCGAGCGCGAGCTCGTGGGAGGGGAATGCTCGTACTGGGCGTGCATCCCGTCGAAGACGCTCCTGCGACCGGGCGAGGCCGTCCACGGCGCTCGCGAGGCGGCCGCGAGCGCCGAGGTCGATGTCGACGCGGCGCTCGCCTGGCGCGACTTCA
>JAXDHL010000587.1:0-6618 GCA_034664525.1 Solirubrobacteraceae bacterium | reverse complement strand
TTTTTCTGCTATGAAGAACAAGCCGGCGTACGCGATCGAGTCCGTCGACCACGCACTACATCTCGCGCAGCTCCTGCAGCAGCAAGGGCCGCTGCGCGTCACCGACGCCGCCGAGCTGCTCGGCGTGTCGCCGTCGACCGCGCACCGGCTGCTGGCGATGCTCGTCTACCGCGACTTCGCCGAGCAGGGCCACGACCGCCGCTACCACGCGGGGCCGGTCCTGCGCGCCGTCGAGCCGTCCGAGGCGCCCGCCGTCCTCCTGCGCCGCGCGGCGTTGCCGCACCTGCAGGAACTCGTCGAGCGCGTCCAGGAGTCAGCCAACGTGATGGTGCTGGTCGGCGACGAGGTCCGGTTCATCGCCACGGTCGAGTGTCGCCAGGTGCTTCGCGTGGGCGACCGGGCCGGGCGCGTCCTTCCCGCCCACCTCGCTTCGGGAGGCAAGGCGCTGCTGGCCTCGCTGGACGCCTCGGCCGTCGACGAGCACTACGCCTCCCGGCCCGACGTCGATTTGGCGCGCCTGCGACGCGAACTCGCCGCGATCCGCAAGCGCGGCTACGCCCTCAACCAACAGCAGACGGAAGCCGGCCTCACCGCGATCGGCATCGCACTGCCCCAGCCAGACGGCCACCCCGCAGCAGCCGTCTCGATCTCGATGCCCGCCGTGCGGTTCAACCACGACAAACTTCCGACCTTGGTCGCCGCGCTCTCCACGACCGCCGCCAAGATCGAGCAGGCCCTCGCCGCGGGCCTCTAGACACGCTCGCCGCGTTTGCGGCGGCGGCCGGGCCCCTGACCGCACGGACCGGCGATCGGCTGGGCCCTGGCAGAGGTCGATCACGTTGGCCTTGTGCGCGAAGAGCAGAACTCACGCCTCGGCCGGTCGCTTCCCTCTTCGTCGCCCGAGGCAGGGCGGTGGTCCGGCCGGCATGCACGGGAACCGGCGAGGCGACGGCGTCGCGCTCCCGACGCTCGCTTTCGCCCAGATGCGAGCGTCCGAGTGCCTGTCCCCGCCGCGCCTGCTGTGGACGAGGTGCCAGCGTCCCGGTCCGGCGCTCTCGCGCTTTCGCAATCGCCGACGGAAGCAAGCGTGGCCGAACAGGTGCCGGCTGCGACTGCGCTGCGACTGGCTCCCGCTAGCCATCCGCGACTCGCCTGCGACTCGATTGGCCACGTTCCCGCGGAAACGCCTGCAAACGATGTCGCCCTCGTCCCGACAAATCCCGCTCCAAATGAGCGGGATTTGCAGGTACGTCCTGGATGTCGGTTCGCCTTGAACCAGTGGAGACGGTGGGAATTGAACCCACGTCCGCAACCGCGCGGAGGTGGCGTCTACGAGCGTAGCCCGGGCTCTGTATCTCGTTCTCCGATCGCCATCCCGGGCCGGGTAGCGGAGAACCAGCCTCCTGAAGTGTCCCCGGATCGGCAGAGGCGGACCTCACCGGGCGAGCCTGCTATCTGACCCGAGACATCCCCGACGCAGGCAACGGGGGCTCGGGACTCACGGGCCTAGTTGGTGCTAGGCGGCGAGCTGGAAGTCGTGAGACTTCGCACTTGTTTGTTCCCGGATCATTTAACGAGGCCAACCGGGGTCCTCGGCTCGCAACCACAACCACGGAACCGGCCACGTCGAAGCCTGTCGTCCCCTGGGTATGTGCACCTGCAGTGTAGACCCACCGCAAAGGAGCAGTCCGATGGCCGCCTGGACGAAGAAGAACCTGACCGACGTCAAGGACGTCGCAGCGGGCGCGGGGTTCGGTGAGCAGGGCGAGGCTCGTTTCGTGACCAAGGAGATCGACGCCGACGGGACGGGCCTCGCCTACCACGTGCTGCGCCCCGGCAAGCGGCAGGGCTTCGGGCACCGCCACGACCAGGCCGAGGAGGTCCATGTGGTCCTGTCCGGCTCGGGCCGCGTGAAGCTCGACGGCGAGGTGATCGAACTGCAGGCGATGGACGCGCTGCGGGTCTCACCGGAGGTCAAGCGGCAGTTCGAGGCCGGCCCCGACGGGATGGCCTACCTGGTGTTCGGCCCGCACCACGAATCCGACGGCGAGCTCGACAAGGACTTCTGGACCGACTGACCCGGCGCGCCGGCGGGGTAGGGCGCCCCGTAACGTGGCCGCGCATCGACGGGACAGGAGACTGATGAGGACGTTCGACGTGGTGGTGATCGGCGCCGGCCCCGCTGGTGAGGTGGCGGCCGGCCGGCTGGGCGGCGACGGCCTCGAGACCGCGCTGGTCGAGCGCGAGCTCGTCGGCGGCGAGTGCTCGTACTGGGCGTGCATGCCGTCGAAGGCGCTGCTGCGGCCGGGCGAGCTGCTCGCCGAGGTCCGGCGGGTGCCCGGCGCGCGCGAGGCGGTGACCGGCTCGCTCGACGTCACCTCGACGCTGCACCGCCGCGACAGGGTCATCCACGACCTCGACGACTCGAGCCAGCTGCCGTGGCTCCAGGACCGCGGCGTCACCGTGATCCGCGGCGAGGCGACCGTCACCGGCGAGCGCCGGCTGACGGTCGGCGGCGACGAGATCGAGGCCCGCAAGGCGATCGTGCTCGCCTCCGGCTCGAGCGCGCTCGTCCCGCCGATCGAGGGCCTGCGCGAGAGCCACCCGTGGACCAACCGCGAGGTCACCACCACCCACCATGTGCCGGCGTCGCTGGTGATCCTCGGCGGCGGCGTCGTCGGCAGCGAGATGGCCCAGGCGTATTCGTCGTTCGGGACCCACGTGACGCTGATCGAGGCGTTCGACCGCATCCTGTCCAAGGAGGAGCCGTTCGCGTCCGAGCAGGTGAAGACCGCGCTCGAGCGGCGCGGCGTGCGGATCGAGCTCGGCCGCAAGGCGGTCAAGGTCGAGACCGCGGCGGGCCAGAAGACCGTCACGCTCGAGGACGGGACGACCGCGAGCGGCGACGAGCTGCTGGTCGCGATCGGCCGGCGCCCGAACACCGCGCCGGTCGAGGGCCTCGGCTACGAGCCCGGCGAGCCGGTCGCGGTCGACGATTGGATGGTCTCCCACAAGCACGACTGGCTGTATGCGATCGGCGACGTCAACGGCGTCGCCCTGCTCACGCACATGGGCAAGTACCAGGCGTCGATCGCCGCCGACCACATCGCCGGCCGCCGGACCTACGCGCAAACGGTCGCGAACGGCCCGCGCAGCCCGCGGGTGACGTTCACCGATCCGCAGGTCGCCGCCGTCGGCCACACCGAGGCGTCGGCGAAGGAGGCCGGCCTGCACTACCGCGTGGTCGAGGTGGAGACCTCGGGCAACGCCGGGGGCTCGTTCGTGGGCCGCGGCGCCCCGGGGACCACGCGCATGATCGTCGACGAGGAGCGGCGCGTGATCGTCGGCGCGACGGTGACCGGCGCCGAGGTCGCCGACTACATCCAGCCGTTCTCGATCGCGATCGTCGCCGAGGTGCCGGTCGAGCGCCTGTGGCACGCCGTCGCCCCCTTCCCGACCCGGAGCGAGCTGTGGTTGCGGCTGCTGGAGTCCTACGGCCGGTAGCGTTCGCACTCGTGCTGCCGCGGCGCCCCCGACCAGCGCCGGTGATGCCCGCGGCCGATCATGACCTGGTCGGCCGCCTGCAGGCCGGTGACGAGTCCGCGTTCACCGAGATCGTCGACCGCTACGACCGCCAGCTGCGCCGCCTCGCGCGCACGTTCGTGCGGACCGACGCGCAGGCCGACGACGTCGTGCAGGAGACCTGGCTGGGCGTCATCAACGGCATCGACCGCTTCGAGGAGCGCTCGTCGCTGAAGACGTGGATCTTCCGCATCCTCGTCAACCGCGCCCGCACGCGCGCGGTCCGCGAGGCGCGGCAGGTCCCGTTCTCGAGCCTGGCCGACGCCGACGACGACGGCCCGGCGGTCGACCCGTCGCGCTTCGTGGACGGCGGCTGGTCGCAGCCCCCGCACCCGTTCGAGGCCCAGCCGGAGACCGAGCTGCTGGCCGGCGAGCTGCGCGGCCGCCTGGCCGAGATCATCGACATGCTGCCCGACCAGCAGCGAACCGTGATCCTGCTGCGCGACGTCGGCGGCCTCGACGGCCCCGAGGTGGCGGAGGCGCTCGGGATCAGCGAGGGCAACCAGCGCGTGATCCTGCACCGCGCCCGCTCACGGGTCCGGTCCGAGCTCGAGGGGTACCTGACGACATGATGCTGCGCACCCCGGAACTCGCCTGCCAGGCGTTCGTCGAGCTGGTCACCGATTACCTCGATGACGCCTTACCGCGGCGCGAGCGCAAGCGCCTGGAGGCGCACCTGCGCGGCTGCCACGGCTGCACCGCCTACCTCCAGCAGATCCGGGTCACGGTGCGCTCGCTGGGCGCGCTGCCGCCCGAGCCGACCGATCCGCATACGCGCGAGACGCTGCTGCGCGCGTTCCGCGAGCTGCGCGGCTGAGCGGGCTTGCGCGCGCCGGCGCGCTGCGACAGAGTTGGCCGATGCCCGAGCGCGAGCACGACGTCGCGAAGGAGCCGGCGCCCAGGGCGCCATCCGGGCGCGGGACAGCGGCGCCGCGGCTGCCGCCGGCGATCGGCAACCGGGCGATGGCGCGCGTCGTCGCCCGGATGGAGGCCGGCGAGGCCGTCGACGCGCTGGCGGAGTCGCTGGCCGGCGGCGTGCTGGGCGCCGAGCACCGCGTGATCGACACCTTGACCGCCTTCTCCGCCGACAGCGCCGGCTTCGACAAGGTCGCGACGGACTACGAGAAGAAGGCCAAGGCGCCGCTGCCGCCGGCGCTCGACCAGGCACCGGGCGCCGCCGAGCTGATCCCGGACGGCTGGTACCCGGGCATCGGCAAGACCTAGCGCCTAGACGATCGCGATCGCCTGGCCGGTGCGCGGCAGGATCCGCTTGCCCCAGCGGGCCTCCTCGGCGAACGAGAGCAGGTGCGGCAGGTACTCCCGCAGCGGCCGCGGCGACAGGCCGAGCTCGCGCACCCGCGCCGCGTCGAAGCGCGTGCGGACCGTGAAGTAGGGCGCGTAGATCTCCAGGCCGCCGGGCGGCAGGTCGGAGTCGTCGGGATCGAGCACCGGCACCGGGCGCCCGAGCACGCCGGCCGCCGCGGAGGCCAGGTCGGCCGCGCGCAGCGCCCCGTCGCTGGCGACGGCGTGCATCGTCTCGGCCGCGTCCTCGAACAGCAGCGCGGTCAGGACGACGTCCGCGACGTGGTCGACCGGCACCACGTCGACGATCGCCTGCGGGTCGGCCGGCACGCGCGCGACCAGCCCGCGCGACAGCGCGCGCAGCGGCGGGTAGAGCACGTTGAACGAGCTCGTCCAGCCGGTGGTCGACTCGCCCACGACGATGCTCGGCCGCACGACCCGCACCGGCAGGCCCGATGCGCGCACGAGCTGCTCGGCCTCGAACTTCGACTGCTCGTAGGTGTTGCGGAAGCCCTGCCCGACGTCGAGGTCGGCCTCGTGGAAGCGACCGACGTGGGTACCGCCGACGTAGGCGGTGGAGACGTGGACGAAGCGCTCGAGCTGGGGCGCGCGGCGCGCGAGCTCGACCAGCCGGCGCACGCCGCCGACGTTGATCGCCCGCGCGGCCTCGAGGGAGCGGTCGAAGCGCACGTCGGCCGCGCAGTGCACGATCGACGTGACGCCGGTCATGTCGACGTCGAGGTCGTCGCTCGACAGGTCGCCGGCGACCGCGGTGGCGCCGCTGACGCCGAGTGGCGCCAGCGCCGCGTCGAGGCGCGCCTGGGGGTCCGCGCCGCGGACGATGCACACGACGTCCTCGTTGGTGCGCTCGATCAGCCGCCCGACGACGTAGCCGCCCAGGAAGCCGGTCGCGCCGGTGACGAGGACGCTCACGCGGACATCCCCGCCGCTTCGCGAGCGCTGGCGGCGAGCTCGGCGGTGACCGGCGCGCCGACCGCGGAGTAGCCGCCGTCGACCTTGAGCACCTGGCCCGTGATCCCGCGCGCGAAGTCGGACAGCAGGAACGAGATCGCACCGGCGACCGGCTCGGGATCCTCGGTGTCCCACCCGAGCGGCGCCTGCTCCGTCCAGCGCTCGGCGAGCGCGGCGAAGCCGGGGATGCCGCGCGCGGCGACGGTCTCCAGCGGCCCGGCGGACACCAGGTTCACGCGGATGCCCGACGGCCCGAGGTCGCGGGCCAGGTAGCGCGAGGTCGCCTCGAGCGCGGCCTTGGCCACGCCCATCCAGTCGTAGACCGGCCAGGCGACCTGGGCGTCGAAGTCGAGCCCGACGATCGAGCCGCCGTCATCGGCCATCAGCGGCGCGAGCGCGCAGGCGAGGTCGCGCAGGGAGATCGCAGACACGTGGAACGCGGTCTGCGCCGACTCGACCGGCGCGGTCAGGAAGCGCCCGCCGAGCGCGTCGGTCGGCGCGAACGCGATCGCGTGCAGGGCGCCGTCGACCTGGCCCCAGCGGCCGCGCAGGTCGTCGGTCAGCGCCTCGAAGTCCTCGGGGCGCTGGACGTCGAGCTCGAGCACGTCGACGGGCGAGGGGAGCCCCTTCGCCGCGCGCTCGGTCATGCGCCGCGCGCGCCCGAACGAGGTGAGGACGACCTCCGCCCCGGCCCGCTGGGCGGTCTCGGCGGCGTGGAAGGCGATCGAGTCGCGCGTGAGCGCGCCCGTGATGAGGATCCGC
>JAXDHL010000586.1:0-4935 GCA_034664525.1 Solirubrobacteraceae bacterium | reverse complement strand
TACGACAAGGTCGAGATGCTGTTCATCGACCCGGAGGAGTGCATCGACTGCGACGCGTGTGTCGAGGCCTGCCCGGTCGACGCCTGCTTCGCCGAGGACCAGGTCCCGGACGAGTGGTCGAAGTACGTCCAGATGAACGCGGACTACTTCAAGAACGCCTGACGCCGCGCCCCGGAGGCCGGGGCGCGACGTCTGACAGAACGGGGTCCTAGCCGGCCATCGGCAGGCTCATGCCGGCCGCCTTCGGCGCGGCGGGCGGGACGACCTCGAGCACCGGCAGGCTGACCGGGGCCATCGGGGTGATCGCGATCACGCCGCGAGCGGTCTGGCGGATCGCCTGCGCCGCCGGGTCGTCGGGGTTCTCGGCCACGAGCGGGGTCCCGGCATCGGCCTGCTCGCGCAGCGGCATCGTCAGCGGGACCTTGCCCAGCAGCGGCACGCCGAGCTCGTCGGCCAGGTCCTGCCCGCCGCCTTCGCCGAACAGCGGGAAGCGCTGGCCGTCCGGGGTCGTGAAGCTGCTCATGTTCTCCACGATGCCGGCGATCTCGAGCTTGACCTTGTCGGCCATCTCCGCCGACCGCCGCGCGACCTTCTGCGCGGTCGGCTGCGGCGTGGTCACGATCAGGAAGCGCGCCTGCGGTAGGAGCTGCGACAGCGTCATCGACACGTCGCCGGTGCCCGGCGGCAGGTCGACCAGCAGGTAGTCGAGCTCGCCCCAGTCGACGTCCTCGAGGAACTGCGTGAGCGCCTTGTGGAGCATCGGCCCGCGCCACACGACCGCGGCATCCTCCTCGAGGAAGAAGCCGATCGACATGACCTTGATGCCATGCGCGATCGGGGGAATGATCTTGCGCTCGGCGGAGACCTTCGGGCGCTCGGACCCGACGCCGAACATCCGCGGGATCGAGTAGCCCCACACGTCCGCGTCGAGGACGCCGACCTGCTTGCCCTCGGCGGCCAGCGCCGCGGCGAGGTTGGCGGTCAGGGTCGACTTGCCCACACCGCCCTTGCCCGACCCGACGCAGAGCACGTTCTTGACGCCGGCGAGCGAGCCTGACGGCAGCCCGCCGGGGCGACCGAGCTTGGTCTGCAGCGTGGCCTTCTGCTGGTCGGTCAGGACGTCGAAGGCGATGTTCACGCCGGTGACGCCCTCGAGCGGGGAGATGGCGTTGCGCACGCCGTCCTGGAAATGGTTTCGGATCGGGCAGCCGGCGGTCGTAAGCGACACGGTGACATCGACCACGCCATTGGCGTGCACGTCGACGCTGCGCACCATGTCGAGCTCGACGATGTCGCGCCGCAGCTCGGGATCGATGACGACCTTCAGCGCCTCGAGGATCTGGTCTCTCGTGGGCATGGTCCCCATGATATGAAGGTCAGGTGAACCGTCGAGCCAGGCTGACGCTTCTGGGCCACTCGGCCTCCGCCGAGGAGGCCGCGGCCGTCGTCGCCGCCATCGAGCAATTCCTGCGCGACACGACGCCGCCGCCTGCGCCGGTGGACGAGCGTCCGCCCGGCTGGCTGCGCGCGGCGCGCCTGGAGGCCGTCGGCCGCGAGCCCGATGCGCCCTCCCCCTGGGGCGACCCGATCCCCTGGCGCTGAGCCGGCTGCGACGCCGCTCCGCTTTGCGGAGTAGCGTCGCGGCATGTCCATCGATCCCATCCAGACGCTCGTTGGCGTGCGCACCGCCGTCGGCGTCTCCTCCTGGGCCGCCCCCCGCGTGGCCGGCCGGGCCTTCGGCCTCGACGTCGACGGCAACCCCCAGGCGCCCTACCTCGCGCGCCTCTTCGGCATCCGCGACGTCGCACTGGCGGCGGGGGTCAGGCAGTCGACCGGTGACGCGCGCCGGGCGTGGCTCAAGCTCGGTCTCCTCTGCGACGCGATGGACGCCGCCGCAGGCGAGCTCGCGCGCCGCGACGGCTCGCTACCGCCGTTCGCTGCGGTGCTGGTGACCGGCACGGCGCTGGCCGCGGTCGGGCTTGGAGTCGCCGCGTTGCAGCAGTAGCTGCTCGGCGAGGCGGCGGCTCCCCTTAAAGACCGACGAGCCGGCCCGGAGGCCGACTCGACGGTTGAGGGAGGAGAGGGTGCTACATCTGCCCGCGAGGTATGAGGCGGGCAGACTTTCCCCGATCCGGGCCGGCACCCTCTCCAGAGAGCGCCCGGCGGGGGAAGCCGTGGGCTAGACGAGCGTCTTGACCTGCTCGCCCGTCGCCTTGATCTGCTGGCCCAGCTTGTCCGTCACGGTCGAGGCGTTCTTCTCGACGTCCTTGCCGAACGCCTTGACCTCGCGCTCGACGCGGCGGGTATTGGTCCTCACGACCTTCTCGACCGCGCGGCGACGGTTGCGCAGCTCGCGCTCCAGGCGCGTGCGGCCCTTGCGGACCTCGCGCTCGAAGCGGTTGCGGGCGGTGACGCCGCGGCGCTCGTACTTGCCCAGGTCACGCGTGAGCGTGCGCGAGGCCTTGTCGAGCTCCTTCTGGGCGGCCTCGACGGAGCCGTAGCGCTTGACGAGCCCCTCGACGGCCTCGCTGACGCCGTCGCGGACCTCGAGGAACGCGCCGGTGGAAGTCAGCAGGACGCGCTCGGCGTACGAGCGGCCCTCGGCGGCGGTGGCCTTGGCGGCCGTCCTCTGCGCCCGGGCGGCGGCGGCCGTCTTGTTGGCGGCGCTGGTGCGCGTGCGGCGCGCCGTCGTCGTCTTGCGCGCGGCCTTGGCGGCCGGCGTGCGCGGGGCCGTGCCGGCCGACGTCGAACGGGTGCGGGTCGAGCCGTTCGCGCGCTTGGCAGCAGCAGGCTTGGCGGTGGTCGAACCGGTGGAAGTCGAAGTGGTGGTGTTCTGATTGGTGCTATCGGCCATGGGTGGCGATTCAGCCCCTCTCGGTGGACTAAGGATATTAGAACTAAGTCGCTGTTGCAGAGCGTACCCTGCGAACACCTGTTTGTAAACCAACGCCCGGGGCCGGTTACGGCAATGTCACAAGCGCTGACATTTTCCGCGCGCCACCGCGGAAATCGCTTGTGCGTCAGGAACGCGCGTTCGTCCCGCCCGACACGCGCTCGAACCACCCAGTCGGCTGGTCGAGTTCGGCCAGAGTCGGGAGGTTCTCGGGGCGCGCCCAGGCGAGATTGAGGCCCGCGATGCCGGCCTCGGCGACGACGGCGTCGCAGAACTGCTTGCCGTGCTCGTACTGGCGCAGCTTCATGTCGAGGCCGATCAGCTTCTCGAGCAGCCGGAACAGGCCGGAGCGCTCCCGGCGGCGCCGCTCGAGACCCTCGCGCAGCGCGCCGAGGTCCGGCAGCACCTGCTCGCCGACCGCGTCCATGACGTGCTCGGCGTAGCCCTCGATGAGTGCCATGGTGGCCTGGATCTCGTCCAGCTGCGCCCGCCGCTCGCGGCCCGCGACCAGCTGGATGACCTCGCCGTTGCGGACCGCGTCGACCAAGGCGCGCAAATCGTCGGCGCCCGGGAGCCGCAGCACCTTGCGCAGGTCGACATCGACGTCGAGCGTCGACACGAGGTCCCGGATCCGCGACGCCATGTGTTCGCGCAGCCACGGGACGCCGGAGAACTGCAGCGCGTGGGTCGTCTCGTGCAGGGCCACCCAGCGGGCCAGCGTCCGGTCGTCGGTCTGCATGCCGCGAGCGGCACCCGCGAGGTTGGGCCCGACCATCAGAAGGCGCGCCGGAGCCGACGGATCGAGGATCGGGAACTCGTACTGCCCGAGCACCCTCGCCGCGAGGAAGCCCGACAGCGCCCCGACCTCGACGGCCAGCAGCGTCCCGGTCAGCGCCCGCAGCGGACCGGCGACCGGCCCGAGATCGGTGCCGACCCGGTCGGCGACCGGTTCGAGCACGGAGCGCATCGAGCGCAGGTTGGTGGCGGCCCATTCCGAGCGGTCGACCGTCTCCGGCGAGGGCAGCGCGTCGCCGCCGTCGAGCCCGGTGTAGCCGGCGACGAGCTGGGCGCTCTCGGCCCCGAACGCGTCGACCTCGGCGGTGATCGCCTCATAGCCCCCGTCGGGCACGGGCGTGGTGGAGGCGACCGCCTTGGCCACCGTGTTCGCGAGACGCCAGTCGACCATGGTCCAGTCCACGGTAGGCCGTCGCATATCCGTCCACGCCCACTCGTGCCGGCCCGCTCTGATGTCGATAAGCAACCTACGGGACGTGCCAGGCTCGGCCTCAGGGAGAGGGACCCGGCCGGTCCGTCCAGGTGGGCGGGCCGGCCGCCGGTCACGCGACCAGCCGGCGCAGCGCCTCCAGCGTCTCCGCCGACCGCGCCGCCACGACCGGCGACCGGGCCTCGACGACCAGCGGCGCGCCGAGCGGCTCCTCGCATGCGCAGAACGCCACCAGCCCGCCCGCCTCGCGCACGATCAGCTGTCCGGCGGCCACGTCGACGGCGCGCGCCCGGCGCAGCGTCACCATCGCATCCAGCCGCGCCGCCGCGACCTGGCACAGCGTGACCGCCATCGACCCGATGACGCGCAGCCGATACGCGGATTCGGCCAGGCCGTCGGCGACCGCGCGCACCCGCCGCGGATCCGCCGACTCGATCCCCAGCAGCTCGACGCGACCGTCGGCGGAGCGCCGCTCGGGCACGGACGGGTCCAGCCGCACGCCGTCGAGGAACGCGCCCTCGCCGCGGCGCGCGGTCCACTCCTCCTCCGGCCCGTAGTCGTAGACGAAGCCGAACGCGACGTCGGCGGCCGTCATCCCATCGGCGACGGCGATCGAGATCGAGTGGTGCGGCAGCCCGCGCTTGGCGTTCGTGGAGCCGTCGATCGGGTCGACGACGACGAGCACGTCCGGCGAGCCGAAGTCGCGCGTCCCCAGCTCCTCGGAGACCAGCGTGAAGCGCGCGCCCTCGCCATGCAGACGCTCGAGCTCGGTCACCACGGCGGCCTCGGCCTCGGCGTCGATGATCAGCGTGCGATC
>JAXDHL010000585.1:0-2512 GCA_034664525.1 Solirubrobacteraceae bacterium | reverse complement strand
TCGCCTGTCCATACACGCGCACGAGCTGCCGCAGGGCGACCAGCGGGAAGCCGGCCGACAGCACCGCGGCGATGTAGCGCAGCAGCTGCAGGTCGTCCTCGGAGATGCGCTCGAGCTCGGACGGGCTGACCCCGAGCGCCTGCCAGACGCGCTCGAGCAGCGCGGGCTCCAGGCCGGTCTCCTGCGCCGCCTCGTCGCGCGAGTAGCCGCCGTCGGTCGTCGGGAACAGGTCCTCCATGTAGCCGAACGCGAGCCGTCCGGAGCGCGATGCCTCCTTCAGCGCGTTCAGCGACGAGCCGCGGGCGCGCAGGCGGGCGACGATCCGCGCGTGGGCGATCGCGGCCGGCGTCCAGCGACCGGTCGGCAGCGGGACGACGCCGTCGGCGACCCAGCGGCGCAGCGTCGCGGGCGAGACGCCGATCTGCTTCGCGACGCCGGGGAGCGTGACCTCGTCGGCCATCACACCCATGTGCCCACAAACAAGAGCGGCGGAACCGTCTCGACGGCCCCGCCGCTTGCGGGCGAAGCGGCCCGCTTCGTCGGCCGGCGGCGTTCGTCAGAGGCGACGCCTTGCGCGGGTTCGAGACCCACACTTTCCGGCCGTTCGGTGCGCAGAGGTCTACTCCTCGCCCGTTGGTCTGTCAACGGTTGGAGTGGCTAAACGACCAGATGCGGATACTCGGCCTCGACGAGCGCGCGATATCGCTCGTAGACCGGCTTCGTGATCGGGATCAGGGCGAGCGCCGCCTTGACGTCGCCGCCCGCCTTGATCTTGCGGCGGGCGATCGCCATCGCGACGTTCTCCTTGCCCTGGAAGTACTTGTTCGCCGTCTCGGCGGACATCGTCATCCGCACGCGCGGCTCCCAGTCGACCTCGTCCGTCCACTTCCAGGCGAGGTTGCCCTCCTCGCCCTCCCGGGCGGCGCGGACGTTGACGACCAGGTCGAGGTCGTCGAACTCGAACCGCTGCGGCGTGTCGGCGTCCTTGAGCTTCGGCCCCATGTCGGGGTCCTCGCTCATGATCGCGAAGGTCTTGTCGAGGACCTCCTTGAGCTCCTCGGGCGACTGGAAGCTCGGCGCCATCAGGACGAGGAGCCGCTCGAGGACGTGCCGGAGTTCTCGGACGTGCCGGAGCCGCCGGCGGTCCCGGTGGTGGCCGGCGTCGAGCTCGGCGGCGACGCCGCCGGCTTCTTGGCGGCCGCCTTGGGCGCAGCCGTCTTGCGCGCGGCGGCCTTGCGGGCCGCCGGCTTCTTGGCGGCCGCCTTGCGCGCGGCGGTCTTGCGGGCCGCGGTCTTGCGGGCGGCCGTCTTGCGGGCGGCGGTCTTGGCGGCGGCGGGCTTCTTGGCGGCCGTCTTGCGGGTGGCGCCGGTGGCCCGACCGGCGGTCGACCGCACGCTTTCGGCGACGGACGCAGCGGTCTCGCCGGCGCGGGTCTGGCCCTCGCGCTCGAGCTGGCCGACGCGACGCGCAAGGCCCTCGACCTGGTCGCGCAGGTGCTCCAGCGTCTCTACGACGCGCTTCTCGTCGAGCATCTCGCGCACGCGGGTGAGCGTGGCGCTCAGATCGTCGAAGACCTCCTGCGCCCGCTTCTGGGCACCGGCGGCGCCGCCCGCGGCACCGGCGAAGGTACGCTCGACCGCATCGCGAAGCGCGTCGGCCGCGTTGCCCGACGCCTTCTTGCCCTTGCTCTTGTCCTTCTTCTTGGCCATGGCGCGCGAGCCTACTACCAAAGAGCCCCTGCATCTGCAGCCCCACGCGGCCGTCGCCGAGCGCGTGCTCGTCCCGGGCGACCCCGGCCGGGCGCTCCGGCTGGCCACGGCGCTGGTCGACGCCCCGAAGATGGTCAATCACCACCGGGGATTGTGGGGCTACACGGGGCCGGCCGCGGACGGCTTGCCGCTCACGCTGCAGTCGACCGGGCTCGGTGGTCCGAGCGCGGCCGCGATCGTCGACGACCTGATCGCGCTGGGCGCCCGGCGGCTCGTGCGGGCGGGGACGTGCGTCGCGCTCGACCCGTCGCTGCGGCTCGGCGACCTACTGATCGTCGACCGGGTGATCGCACGCGACGGCACCAGCCGCGCGCTCGGCGCCGGCGAGGAGCTCGAGCCCGACGCCGCCCTGCGCGCTGCGCTCGGTGACGGGCCGTCCGGGACGGTGCTGACGGCCGACTACGGCGCGGACGTCCTCGCGCGCGCGGGCGCGCGAGCGCGGGACATGACGACCGCCGCCGTGCTGGCTGCGGCGGCGCGCCGGGGCGCCGCTGCCGCGGCGGTGCTGCTCGTGGCGACCGACGCCCGCGGCGTGCGGCTCGCGGTGGAGGCGCTGCACGCGGCCGAGCTCGTGCTCGGCCGCGTCGCCGCCGGCGCGGTCGGCGTCTAAGCCTGGCTAAGCGGCCGGCTTCGGCCTGGGCTTCGGCTTCGGCTTCGGGGCCTCGTCGACCTCGAGCCGCTCCTGCTCGCGAGGGACGGGCGCGGGCGCGGCGGCGTCGACCGCCGAGGCGAGCCGGCGGACC
>JAXDHL010000584.1:0-3990 GCA_034664525.1 Solirubrobacteraceae bacterium | reverse complement strand
GGCGCGCGAGCTCGACCGTGGCGGCGCGCAGGTCGCCCGGTCGGGTCGCCGGCTCGGCGAACGCGATCCGCGTCTCCGTGGTGCCGCGCGGGGTCGTGACCGTCAGGTCGAGCCCGTAGCGGTCGATCCGGGCGCACGTCGCCTCGGTGGCGTCCGGGTGGCCGCCGAGGGCGCGGGCCATGTCGAGCAGCGCGCCGGCGTGGTCCTCGTTGAGGTGCGACACCGCGTGCGCGGCACCGGGGGCGACCGGGTCGGGCGAGGCCGCGTGGTAGGCGTCGGCGCCGGTCGAGTCCATCCGGCCGTACCCGCCCACCCAGCGCACCCGCTCGACGCGGAGGACGTAGTAGGTGAAGTCGCCGAACCCGCCGTAGAGCCCGGAGGCGGGCGAAGCGTCCTCGTAGGCGCCGCGCGCCGCGTCCAGTTCCTCGCCGGTCGGGACGTCCAGGTGGCCCGCGAGCGTCACGCGCCCGCTGTCGAGCGGATCGCCGGAGACCTCGGACTCGCCCACCACCAGGCTGGCCCGCGCGTCGCGGACGACGTTGCGGCCATGCTCGGCCAGGGTCGAGAGGCACAGCACGGGCGTGCCGTCGGCCAGCGGCGCATAGAGCACGAGCGAGCCCCAGGGTGAGCCGTCGGCGCTGATCGTCGCGAGCGCGCCCGTGCGGTTCTGCGCGACGAGCGTGCGCGCCTCCTCGGCGGGCGTCCGCCGCGGCGCCGGGGCGACATCCGCGAGCGGCGCGGGACCGCTGAGAACCTCGGCGGGTGCGAGGTGATCGGTGGAGAAGCCGGTCACGTCACGGACCTTAGCGACGGGTGTCCCCAAGTCAAGGCACCTGTCGCCAACTGACGCGCATCAGCCGATCGTCACCCTCGCCTGCAGGTTGCCCGAGGCGTGCTTGGCGGTGCGCTTGAGCAGGTACGTGCCCTTGAGCGTCGTCCCCGTCAGCACGCCGAGGCGAAGCGTCTTGCGCTCGGCGGTGCCTTGCGCGATCGTCTTGCCGGTCGCGCGATCGATCAGCCGGACGTGGACCTCGGCGGCGGTCTTGAACGGCGCCTTCTTGAGGCGGACCACGAGCAATGTGGCGTCGCGGCCGTCCTTGCCGTTGACCCCGTTCGTGCCGTTGATCCCGTCACGGCCGGTCGCACCCACCTGGGGCGCCGAGGAGGCGTCCAGCGCGAGCGTCAGGGTCATCGTCCCGAAGCGGTTGGAGTTCGCGCCGAACCCGACGAGCGCCGTGTCCGCCGTGGTGCTCGGGACGATGCCCACGATCCGCCGCGAGCCGTCCGCCCGGAACTTGACCTCGGCGTTGGACAGGTCGAGGTTGAACTGCGCCTTCGAGCGGTCGTAGGTGCTCGTCTGGCCCGCCTGGGTGGTCGTGACCCCCGACGACCGCAGCGTCCCGGTGAGCCCGTCGAGCGTCACCAGCGGGTCGACCACCGTGATCGGCGAGCCGTGGATGGTGAAGGTGACGGTTCCCTTCGTCTCGACGCTGCCCACGCCCTTGTCGTTGTAGGCGCCGCCGGCCACCGGATATCCGAACGTGTAGAGCTGGTCCACGCCGCGCGGCGAGTTCGGGTCGACCGAGGCGGCGGGGGCGCCGGTCGGCCCGGTGAGCGTCGACGGCGCGGTCGGCGTCGCGGTCCCGTTCGAGGCGCCGGGGTTGCCGGGCTGATTGAACGTCACGTAGCCGAGCCACGTGCGGGTGGCGTCGCCGAAGCCGGTGAAGGCGTTCGCCATCGTCCAGTCGAGCTTGCCACCCGTGACGGTGTAGTCGGAAGCCGCGGCCGGAGCCGCGGCGGCCAGCACCGCACCGGCGGCGGCGAGGGCAAGCGTGGTGTTGCGCATGAGTCCTTTCAGCGGGATCTGTCGGTGGTGAAGGAGGCGGAGACGGACCCGAAGGGATCACCCGGAAGGTAGTCGCCCGCGAACACCGAGTCGGCCCCTGGCGGCACGGCCGCGGGAACGCGTTCGTAGGCGAACGCTTTCGCGTCAACGCTGGTGGACACGCTTGCCCTGCGGGCCATGTCGAGCGTCTTCACGACGGGTGAATGCGATCCATGCAGCGCCCGCGCGGCGTCCCCCGCCACCGGCCCGCTCGGTGGCGTTCGCGATCCTCGCCGGGACAAGGACCCAGCGCTTGACCCCTTGAGAGGTCGCAGGCGCGATGCCGGCCAGGTCGAGCGTCAACACGGCCTGGTCAGCGTAGTCCTGCGGCGGGGTCGCGCACACGCCCGCACCCGTGTCACGCGGCTTGGCGTGTCCGCCGGCGCGGATCGTCCCGTCTGCCCGCCGGCGCGAGCTCGATCCGCAGCGAGCCGATTTGCGCCTCGATCCCGTGTGCGGGCACGGTCTACGCGACCGTGTCGCGCACGACGATCGTCGCCGGCCCGTCGGGCGAACCTCGCTCGAGGTGATCGCGGAGCGATTCCGTAGCGAGTCTCCGTGATGACACGCGTCGCGCTGCGCGTCCACTGGCTCGACCGCTAGAACCGTCTGTATGCCGCGCCGCAATCGCCGGACCCCGCCGCCGGCGGCCGTCACGTTCGACCCCCAGCGTCCCCGGCGTGAGGCCTGCGCGACCAAGGAGCGCTACGACAGCGAGGCCGAGGCGCGCTCGATCGCCCTGATGAACGTGCCGCGCGGCCGCGGCGCCGCCACGAAGCCCTACCACTGCGACGTCTGCGGCGGCTGGCACCTCACTTCCCGCTAGCCCAGCCGCTCGACGAAGTCCTTCGCGGTCCGGAGATCGCAGCCGGTCTCCTCGCGATATTGCTTGATCGCATGGATCAGGTTGCCCTGGGCCACGAACGCGAGGACCTGCGGGCTGGCGCTTGCGTCCGGCCCAGGCGGCACCACGTCCAGCGCGGCGTAAAGGTGATCCACGAGCCGTTCGAGTTCCCTGACGCGAGGGCGGAGGTCGTCCATGCCGCCGATCATCGCTCAAGTGGGTTGCGCGTGAAGGCCCCCAGCCACTACAACCCGTCGAGCGATGGAGAGCGACGACGCCACCGAGGAGGAGGGTTACCGCCGCGCCGCCGAGAACGGCGATCCCGACGCGTGGGTGGACCTCGCCTGGTTCCTGGTCCGCGAGCCCGGCCGCGAAGCGGAGGTCGAGGTGGCCTGGCGCGCGGCGATCGCGGGCGGGCGCGACGACTCGCGGCGCTATCTCGCCGGGCTCCTCAGCGAGCAGCCGGGACGTGAGGCGGACGCCGAGGACGAGTATCGCGGGGCGATCGCGACCGGCGACGAGGTGGCGTGGGACGGCCTCGCGGGCCTGCTGGCCCGCGTCGACGGACGCCAGGACGAGGCGCTGGACATCTGCCGCACGGTGGGCAGCGCGGGAGCCTGGTACTACGCCGGCGCGCATCTGCGCGGCCAGCCGGGTTGGGAGGCGCAGGCCGAGACGGCGCTCGCCAACGCGGCGGCCGCCGGCCACGAGGACGCGTCGATGCAGCTCGGCTACCTGCTCGCCCACCAGGCCGGGCGCGAGGCCGACGCCGAGGCGGCCTATCGTGCCGCCATCGCGTCCGGGACCACCTTCGCGCTCGTCAGCCTCGGCCGGCTGCTCGAGGCGGACGCCGGCCGCGCCGCGGAGGTCGAAGCGCTCTACCGCGAAGGCACGGCCGCCGGCGACGAGCGCGGGCTCGGCAACCTCGCCCGCTTCCTCACCTCCCAGCCCGGCCGCGAAGCCGAGGCCGAGGCCGCCTGCCGGGAGGCGATCGCCGCGGGCGACGCGGCGAGTTGGCAGGAGCTCGGGGGGCTGCTCGCGCGCGACCCCGCCCGCTTCGCCGAGGCCGAACAGGCCTACCGCCACGCGATCGCGGCGGGCATCGCCTTCGCCCGCTTCCACCTCGGGTGGCTCCTCTCGCGACGGCCCGGGCGCGAGGACGAGGCCGAAGCGGCCTACCGGGACGCGATCGCCCACGGCATCGACGACGCCTGGGGCTACCTGGGCGGTCTCCTCGCCCGCATGCCCGGGCGAGAGCAGG
>JAXDHL010000583.1:0-10501 GCA_034664525.1 Solirubrobacteraceae bacterium | reverse complement strand
GCGGGCGGCTGCGGCTGCTCGAGACCAACGCCGCCGTCTACCGCGACGTGGTCCCGCCGATCGTCGCGGCAGCGCCCGACGCCGTGCTCGTGGCGGTCACCGATCCGCCCGATCCGCTGGCCGACCTGACCCGCGCGCTCGCCGGCCACGACCGCGTGCTCAGCACGGGGACGACGATCGACACGCTGCGTTTCCGGACGCACATCGCGGCACAGCTCGGTGTCCGCCCGTCGGCGGTCGAGGGACTGGTCGTGGGCGAGCACGGGACGACCGAGGTCATGCTGTGGTCGTCGGTGCGCGTCGCCGGCACCCCGCTCGCCGACGCGCTCAGCCTGGACGGCGCGCACGGCTCGCTCGGCGATCTCCGCCAGCAGATCGAGCGCGAGGTCCGCTTCGCCAACATCGCGATCATCGAGGGCAACGACGCCAGCCAGTTCGGCATCGGCGTGGCGTGCGCGCGCATCACCGAGGCCATCCTGCGCGACGAGCGCGTGATCCTCCCGGTGGCGGCATACCGCGAGCGCTACGGCGCGACGATCGCGCTGCCGACCGTCGTCGGGCGCGCCGGCGCGGCCGGGGAGCTGGAGCCGAGCATGTCCGAGCACGAGCGCCGCGCCTTCGAGCACAGCGCCGCGACCCTTCGCGACGCCGCACGCAGCATCGGCGCGCGGGCCCGCTAGGCCCGGCCGGGGTCGGCCCGGCGACGCACGCGTCCGGTCCACCACCCGCGCAGGCGCGCCCACCCGCGCCCGAACCGGCCCCGGCTCCCGCTGAAGCGCGCCGGCGGCGGCGTCGTGGTCCGCACGCGCGACACCCACTCGTCGAGCGGCACGTCGCCGGAGATCAGCCCGGCGAGCGCCGAGATGATCGGCGCGGCCACGCCCGCGCGCTCGAGCGCGCGTGCCAGCAGCGGGACGAGGTCGAGCGCCTCGACGGCCTGGCCGATCCGCTCCGGGATCTCGCCGGCCGGGACGCCCTGGGCCAGCAGCTCGCCGGCGCGGCGGTTGCGCGACTGCGGGGCGAGCGCGGTCCCGACGAGGTCACCCGTGCCGGCGAGCCCGATCAGCGACTCCGGCCGCGCGCCCTGCATCTCGGCGTAGCGCCAGACCTCGAGGAAGACGTGCCCGGCGGCGGCGCCGGCCGCGTTCAACCCCTGCGCCTCGGTGGCGGAGGCGGCCAGCGCGGCGGCGTTCTTGGCCGCGCCGGCGAGCTCGACCCCGATCGGGTCGTTGGAGCGCTCGCAGACGACGCCGGCGCGCTGGAAGACGTCGGAGATCGTCAGCGCGAGCTGCTCGTCGGTCGCCGCCGCCACCAGGCCGGCGCCCTCGGTCACCGTCTCGCGCGCGTGCGCGGGACCGCCGATGCAGGCCACCCGCGCGGCGCCGAGCGTGGAGCTCAGCAGGACGGTCGGCGCGATCCCGTGCGGCGGGACCAGCCCCTTCGCGAGCGAGATCACCGGCGTGCGCGGGCGCAGCCCGGCGCCGGGCAGCGCGGCGATGACCTCCTCCAGCCCGCGTGAGGGCACGCCCAGGAAGACGTAGTCCGCCCGCGAGACGCCGGCCGAGGCGGGCTCGACGCGCAACTGCGACGGGAACTCGATCCCGGCCAGGTAGACGCGGTTCTCGCGGTCGGCCTGCAGGCGCACGGCCTGCTCCTCGGTCCGGGTCTGCAAGGTGGTGCGGAAGCCGCCGCGCGCGAGCAGCACGGCGACGGCCGTGCCGAAGGACCCGGCGCCGACGACGACGGCGCGCCGGGTGCCCGGCGAGGGGAGGGACAGATACGGCCGCGGGGGCATCCCCGGGTCGTACCCCGGCGGGCGGCGAAGGTTCCGAGGGGTAGGGTCCTCACCCCAATGCCGTCCAGCGGCGTCAAGGCGCCGCAGGGGGCCGCCGATGACATGGGTGACCGGAGCGGGACCGACATCCCCCCTCCCTGACGGAGGTTCCGCAGCACCCGGTCGACACAACCCTGCCCTACCGGCGGGGCCGCCCGATACCGAGCCTCGGGCGGTCCCGTCGGAGTGGGGCGCCCCGGTCCGTCGTCACGCCTCCTGGTCCGTCAGGAGCGTGCCCAACCGTGCGCCGGCGGCCTCGATCTCGTCCGTGGTCGAGGCCGCCAGCACGACCTGCAGATCGATCATGCGCTTGCCGAAGCGGTCGAGCGCGTCGGTCCCGACGATCGCGTGCAGCGGGACACCGGCCTGGCGCGTGCGGGTCCCGATCTCGCCGACGAGCTTGCCCTGCAGCGTCTGCTGGTCGAGCTTGCCCTCGCCGGTGACCACGCAGCGCGAGGCGCGCATGCGGTCGTCGAAGCCCAGTGCGTCCAGCACGAACGTCGCGCCCGGCTCGAGCACGGCGCCGTACGCGGCCCACAGGCCGCCCGAGAGGCCGCCGGCGGCTCCGGTCATCGGCACCCCGCGGGGGTCCTTCGGCAGCCGGGCGGCGAGCGCGTCGAGCCGCTGCTCAAGACGCGCGATCATGGCGGTGTCGGCGCCCTTCTGCGGTCCGAACACCGCGGGCGCGCGCTCCCACGGCGTGCGCACGTCGCTCAGCACGACGATCCGGGCCCCGCCGAGACCGCCCGCGTCCTCGATCGCCTCGATCGCCCCCGCCCCGCCGTCGGTGGTCGCCGACCCGCCGACCGCCACCAGCACCACCTCGGCACCCGCCTCGACGGCGGCGACGATCAGCTCGCCCGTCCCGCGGGTGGAGGCCGCCCACGCGTCGCGCTCGCCCTCGGCCACCAGGCCCAGCCCGGACGCCTCGGCCATCTCCACGACCGCGGTGGCGCCGTCCTCGATGAGCCCGAACCCGGCGGTGATCTCGCGTCCGAGCGGGTCGTGCACGCGGGCGCCGGCCGTCTCACCGCCGAGCGCGGTCAGCAGCGCCTCGAGCGTCCCCTCACCGCCGTCGGCGACCGGGCAGCGGTCGGGCGGCACGAGCCCGGCGCGCTCCAGCCCGCGGGCGATCGCCGCCGCCACCTCGCCGGCGCGCAGGGTGCCCTTGAACGAGTCCGGGGCGACGAGGACGGGGGGTTCGTAGTCTTGCGGCATCGCGACGCCTGTTGAGACCTTCGAGTTCGACGGCCGGGAGGTGCGCCTGTCCAACCCGGACAAGGTCTACTTCCCGCGCGCGGGCATCACCAAGGGCGAGCTCGCGCACTACTACCTCGACTGCGCCGAGGCGGTCCTCAACCACCTGCGGGAGCGGCCGACCGTCCTCAAGCGCTACGCCGGCGGCATCGAGGCCAAGCCCTTCTACCAGAAGCGCGTGCCCGACAAGCGGCCCGAGTGGCTCGAGACCGTGCTGCTGTCGTTCCCGTCCGGGCGCAGCGCGCTGGAGCTCGTACCGGTGGATGCCGCGCACCTGTTGTGGGCCGTCTCGCTGGGCAACGTCGACTTCAACCCGCACCCCGTCCGGCGGTCGGACATGGACCACCCCGACGAGCTGCGCGTCGACCTCGACCCCCAGCCCGAGGCGCCGTGGGGCCACGTGCGCCAGGTCACGCTGATCGCCGGCGAGGTCCTGCGCGAGCAGGGGCTGACCGGCTATCCGAAGACGTCGGGATCGCGCGGGATGCACATCCCGGTGCGCATCGAGCAGCGCTGGGACTTCGTCACCGTGCGGCGGGCGGCGCTCGCGCTCGCGCGCGAGGTGGTGCGCCGGGCGGACGGGATGGCGACGACGAAGTGGTGGAAGGAGGAGCGCCCGCCGGAGGCGGTCTTCGTCGACTACAACCAGAACGCCAAGGACCACACCGTGGTCTCCGCCTACTCGGTGCGCCCGGTGCCCGACGCGCGCGTGTCGACGCCGCTGCGCTGGGACGAGGTCGCGGCCGTCGACCCGGCGGCGCTGACCCTGGGCACCGTGCCGGGCCGCCTGTCCGAGCTCGGCGACCCGAGCGCCGACATCGACGACCACGCCGGCTCGCTGGACGGCCTGCTGGCGATGGCCGACGCCGACGCGGCCGAGCGCGGGCTGCAGGACGCGCCGTGGCCGATCCACACGCGCAAGCAGCCCGGCGAGCCGAAGCGCGTGCAGCCCTCGCGGGCGAGGAAGACCAGCTAGGCGGCGGCCGCCGGCTGCACGAGCGCCCGTGCGCGGGTGTGGACCAGCGCGGCGCCGCCGACGAGCGCGACGGCCATCACGATCAGCGCGCCGATGTCGTCACCGGTCGGCTTGACCGCCATGTCGAAGACGACCACGAACAGCGCGACGAGGTCCAGGCGCGTGAGGGCGACGAAGCGCCGGGCGGCGAGCGTGGACTCCGGCGTCATGCCGCCGTCGCGCTCGATCAGCTCGGCGATCCGCTCCGCCTCCGGCTTGAAGACGAACAGGCCGACGCCGAACGTGACGGCGAAGCCGAGCAGGCCGAGCACGATCCAGAGCTGGTCGAACGACCACGGGCCGTCGCTCACCAGTCCGAGGCCGAAGACGACGGTGAGGATGCCGGCCGGGACGAACAGCTTCGGCGCGAGCACGGACACGTAGCCGAACAGCTTCCCGAACGTGACGTCGTCGCTCGCGCGCTCGGTCATCGTCGCCAGCACCTGCAAGAGGACGTTCGCCCCGATCCAGACGATCGCCGACGACAGATGCGCGAACAGGAGGATCTCGTACGTGTCCATGCGACTTCAACGAGAACCGATGGCTCATTCCGCCGGGGTCGGTGCGGCGGCGGCGATTCGTCGCGCCGGCTGGCGCCCGCGCGACGCGTAGACGACGCCGGCGAGGATCACCACCACGCCGGTGATCTGCAGCGCGCTCGGCGTCTCGCCCAGGATCAGGGCGGCGAGCGCGACGCTCGCCACGGGCTGGATCAGCAGCAGCAGGCTGGTGAGCGCGGCGGGCAGCCGCGGCAGCGAGGTCGAGATGAGCAGCCAGCCGACGACCTGGCTCGACAGCGCCAGCAGGATGAGCCAGCCATGGGCCGGCCACGACGGGACGAGGTCGACGGCGCCGTAGCTCGCGCCCACCACGGTCGAGATCACGGCCGAAGCGGCGGTCGCGTCGAGCAGCGGTCCCGCCGGCCGGCGGATGTCGGCGTTGATCTGGCGCAGCACGAGGAGGTAGCCGGCGTAGGCGAACGTGGTGGCGATCCCGAACAGCGTGCCGCGGCCGGGATCGTGGCCGAACGCCCCGGTCTCGAACAGGCCTGAGATGAGCACGGCGCCGAGCACGACGATCGGGACCGCCGCGGCGGTGCGCGGGCCGGGCCGCTCGCCGAGCAGCCCCCAGGCGAGGAACGCGACGAGCACGACCTGCAGGTTGCCGAGCACCGTCGCCAGCCCGGCGCCGACGTCGTGGATAGCGTGGTGCCAGCAGATCAGGTCGGCGCTGAACAGCGCCCCGGCGGCGATCCCGAGCCAGCGGTCGCGGCGCGGCCGCGGACCGTAGCGCCGGCGCTCGAAGGACGCGATCAGGGCCAGCGGCGGGATCGCGTAGGCACAGCGGAAGACCGCGGCGGTCTCCGGCGTGACGTCGGCGAGGCTGACGAGGATCGCCGAGAACGCGATCACCGCGGCGCCGGCGACGGCGGTGAGCACCGGCTGCCTGCCGAGCACGTGATCCTGATCGACCTCGCGCATCGGGCGCCAGAGTATGGACCTGAAGGTCTCAACTCTGTCCGGCGTTTGACCGATACGGGGTCCAACGCCCCGCCAGGCTCGCTCGGTACCCCCGGACAAGGACCTCGAACGATGCGCATGACGCGCTGCTTCATCGCGGCCGGGACGGCCGCTGCCATCCTGCTCGCGCCCGCCGCCGCGGACGCCGCTCCGAAGAAGCCGCTGCGCGGGCAGGTCGTCGGGACCCCCTATGCGGCCGGCGCGACCAAGGTCGTCGTGCCCGTCCTGATCTCCCGTCGCAGCGCCACCCGTGCGGGCCTGAAGTCCCCGCTGGGCATCTTCATCGTCAAGCCCGGCAAGAAGATCGCGACGCCCGAGGGGAAGGTCAAGCCGGTCGCGCTGCGGCAGGGCGACGCCTTCGACGCGGTCGCGCCGATCAGCAAGGACGCGCGCACCGCCGTCTACACGCGCCTGGTGGTCTCCAAGCTGTCGATCTACAGCCGCTCCAAGCAGCTCTCGACGGCGGAGCTCGAGGCGCTCCTGCGCAAGACGCGCGACGAGCTCAAGGCGCTGACCGACAACGTCGGCGGCCTGGCCGGCTACTTCCTCGCCCGCTTCAACGCCGTCGATACGGACCTCGCCGGCCTGCACTCCACGGTCGACACGCTCAGCTCCGGGCTCGGCGCGCTGTCCAAGCGTCTCGACGGGCTGCAGGACAGCCTCGCCGCGGCCCGGGCCGACCTGCAGAAGCAGATCGACGGGCTGAACGGCGATGTCGCCGGCCTCAAGGACCGCCTGACCAGCGTCGAGAGCCGCACGGCCGCGCTCGAGAGCGCCGTCGCGGCGCTGCAGGCGAAGGTCGCCCAGCTCCAGAGCGACCTCGACGCGCTCGCCAGCGCGCTCACGACGGTCACCGACACGGTCTCCACGCTGCAGTCCTCGGTCGGCGACCTGCTCACGCGCGTGACCTCGATCGAGAGCTCGCTGGCCGGCCTCACCGGCCTCGACCCGGCCACCATCACGACCCTGTTCTCCACGCTCAGCACGGTCCAGACCGACCTCGGCGGGATCACCACGCGCCTGACCACGGTCGAGGGCACGGTGGCGACCGCGGTGGCCGGCCTGACGAGCCTGACGAGCACCGTCACCACGCTCAAGGACACCACGGTGGCGACGTTGCAGACGACCGTCGGAACGCTGACCGGCAAGCTCGACGACCTCACCAGCACGGTGTCGGGGCTGGCTGACGGCCTGAACGCCGTGACGTCGACGGTCGCCGGGCTCGGCTCGAGCCTGTCGACGCTGAGCGGCACCGTCTCAACGCTCGGCAGCACCGTCACCGGGCTGCAGTCGACGGTCGCCGGCCTGGGCGTCACGGACACGACGATCCAGAACTCGCTGGCCGCGCTGACGACGACCGTCGACGGGCTCACGGGCTCCGTCACCAGCCTGCAGGGCAGCGTCTCCGGGCTCACGACGACGGTCGGCAACCTCGGCGCGGCCGACACGCTGCTGTCGAGCCAGGTCAGCGCGCTGCAGGCGACGACCGGCACGCTGACGACGTCGATGGGCTCGCTCACCGACCGGGTGACGACCGCCGAGGGCGCGCTCACCACGCTCACCGGCCAGGTCTCGGCGCTCGGGCTCACCGACGCGAGCCTGCAGACCCAGCTGACCACGCTCAGCGGGACGGTCGGCGGCCTGTCGTCGTCGGTGTCGAGCCTCGGCACCCAGATGACCTCGGCGCAGGGCGCGATCTCCGGCCTGCAGACCGACGTCACCAACCTCGGGCTCACCGACACGGCGCTGTCGGGTCAGCTGTCGACGATCAACAGCGCGCTCGGCGGCGCGGACGCGACGATCGGCACGGCCGACGACGCGGTGACGCTGCTGCAGGGCCAGTACACGTCGCTGTCGGGGACGGTGTCCGGGCTGCAGACGACGGTCAGCGGGCTCAGCACCCAGGTCAGCGGGCTCAACGCGACGGTCGGCGGCATCTGCTCGCTGGCGCTGATCACGACCTGCTGATCAGCTGAGCTGGTCGAGGGTGCAGTCGGTGGGCGACTTGTCGTCGCGCCACCGCAGCACCTTCGCGTTGTGGCGGATGCGCCCGTTGCTCATGTGGTCGAACGAGATCTCGACCACGAGCTCCGGGCGCAGCCCGATCCACTCGAGGTCCCGGCCTTGCGACCAGCGGCTCGGCTCGCCCGAGCCGCGCTCGCCCGTCTCGTAGGGCGCGAGCTTCGTCGGCAGCTCGCGCTTCTCCTTGGCGGTGAAGCCGGAGGAATGCCCGATCTCGTGCAGCTCGCCGTCGCTTCCGTAGGCGCCGAGGATCAGCGCGCCGAGCGTGCCCTCCGCCTTGCCGGGGCGCCAGCCGCGCACGACGGCGTCGATCGTGCGCACGCGCTTGATCTTGACCATGCCGACGCGCTCTCCGGGCCGGTACGGGGCGGTGACCTGCTTGGCGATCACGCCCTCGGCGCCGTGCAGCCATGGCTCGGCCTCGGCGGGATCGCGGGTGGTCGGCGTGAGGTCGACCGGCTTGTCGACGATCGCCTCGAGGCGATCACGGCGCTCCTCCTGCGGCAGCTCGAGCAGCGACTCGCCGCCGTGCTCGAGCAGGTCGAAGGCGATGAACCGCGCCGGCGTCTTGGAGGCCAGCATGTTCACGCGCGACTTGGCCGGGTGGATGCGCTGACCGAGCAGGTCGAAGTCCGGCTGGCCGTCGGCGCCGAAGACGACGATCTCGCCGTCGAGCACGTAGCGGCCCGCCATGAACGCGAGCTCGGGGAAGTAGCGCGTGAGGCTGCGGCCGTTGCGGGACTGCAGCTCGACGTCGCCGTCGTCGACGAAGGCGATGCAGCGGAAGCCGTCCCACTTGGGCTCGTAGCTCCAGCCGTCGCCGGTGGGCAGCGCCTTGGCCGAGCGCGCGAGCTGAGGGAGCAGCGGGCGGTCCATCGGCGAGACTCTACGGCGATGCGACTGCTGATCATCGGTGGGACGGTCTTCGTCGGACGGGCGGTGGCCGAGGCCGCGCTCGCGCGCGGGGACGAGGTGACGATCTTCCACCGCGGGCTGCACGGGCCCGGGGTGCTCGGCGACCGGGTCGAGACCGTGCGCGGCGACCGGACGACGGATGACCTGGAGCGGCTGCGCGGCCGCGCGTTCGACGTGGTGGTCGACACCTGCGGCTTCCGGCCCGAGGACGTCGCGCGGTCGGCGGCGACCGTCGACGCCGGCCGCTACGTGTTCGTGTCGACGGCGGGCGTCTACGCGGACTGGCCCGGGCGGCCGGTGCTCGACGAGGACGCTCCGCTGCACCGGACCGGCGACGGCTACTCCGAGCTCAAGGCCGCCTGCGAACGCGAGCTCGGGCCTGGGGCCGCGATCGTCCGGCCGGGGACGATCGTCGGCCCGTACGAGAACATCGGCAGGCTGCCGCACTGGCTGTGGCGGATGGCCCGCGGCGGCGACGTGCTCGCGCCCGGGAGCCCCGGCGCCGGCGTCCAGCTGATCGACGTCCGCGACCTGGCGGAGTTCTGCCTCGACTGCGAGCCGGGCGCCTGGAACACGATCTCGCGCCCGGGCGCGTGGAGCTGGGGCACCTTCCTGGAGACCGCGCGGGAGGTGGCCGGCGCCCCACGCACGCGGCTGCGCTGGACCGACCCGGGGAGGGTGCTGGCGGCGGTCCCGGAGCCGTGGGGGGTGCTGCCGCTGTGGCCCGCGCCGCTCGACGACATGGCGGCCGTGTTCGACGTCGGCGTCGAGCGCGCGCTGGCCGCCGGGCTCGTGATCCGACCGCTCGAGGACACGATGGCCGACACCTGGGCGTGGCTCTCGGAGGGGGACGGGGACCTCGGCGACTGGCGCAAGGAGGTGCAGGTCACGGGTCTGGAGCCGCAGGCCGAGGCGGCCCTGCTCGCGGGGTAGGCTTGATCGATGGCCCACGAGCACGCCACCGAGGCTGAGGAGGAGTACCTCCAGTCGATCTTCTGGCTCCAGGAGGCGGGGCTGCCGATGACGGCGGCGAACCTCGCGCGCGCGATGCAGCTGTCGGCGCCGACCGTGCACGAGATGGTGGGCCGTCTCGAGCGCGATGGCTACGTCCGCCGGGATCCGTCGAAGAAGCTGGAGTTCACGGAGGACGGACTCGAGCACGCGCGCGGGATCGTCCGCCGCCACCGGCTGATCGAGCGCTTCCTGACCGACGTGCTGGGCATCCCCTGGGACGAGGTCCACGAAGAGGCCGAGCGCCTCGAGCACGCGATGTCGCCGGTCCTCGAAGCGCGGATGCTGGCCGCGATCGGCGACGCGAAGACCTGCCCGCACGGCCACCCGATCGAGGCGGGCAACCGGATCGAGGGCGTGCCGCTCGCCGATGTCACCGTGGGGGCGAAGGTCCGCATCCTGCGCTTCGAGAACGAGGCCGAGGACCTGCTGCACTACCTCAAGGACTCCGGCATCGAGCCGGGGATGAGGGGCACGCTGTCGGCGTCGTCGCCCGAGGAGGTCACCGTGACCTGCGCGGACGGCCAGCAGTGCACCGTGACGTTCTCCGTCGCCGAGACGGTCTCCGTGCTGGCGGACCCGTCGCCACCGTCGCGCATCGCCCTGCCCGAGCAGCTCGTGCTGGCGCGCGAGCGCTACGGCCGCTGACGCTGCTTGTACGCTGACGTCTCGTAAGCACGGAGACGGGACGCACATGCGCACACGGATGGTCTGCCTGGAGGACGGAATCACATCTTGCGGCTTTCGCAAGATGGCGGCGTACGTGGCCCAGCTGGAACCGGGCACCGAGTCGTTCTACATCTCGACCGAGCGCTACCGCAGCGTCAAGACCGCGGTGCGCGGGATGGGCGACAAGGCCGTCATCGGCGACGAGCAGGTCGACGAGATGGCGCAGGGACTGGCCGACTCGGACCTGATCGGGTTCTC
>JAXDHL010000582.1:0-3680 GCA_034664525.1 Solirubrobacteraceae bacterium | reverse complement strand
TGATCGTCTCGAGCGCCGGCGCCGGCCTGGTGGTGGCATGGGCGTTCGCGCAGCCCGGCCTGACCGGGGACGGCCTGGGCACGGTGGTGCGTGCCGACGCCGGCCACCGGCTCGGGATCCTGCTCCTGCTGGTGATCGTGGTCCTGCTCGCCGCCGGCCTGGCGATCGGCTTCGCCGCCGCCGTGCGCGCGCCCAGCGCTCGCACGCGCGAGCTCGCCGGTCATGCCGTGCTGGGGACGATCGGGCTCGCGCTGGTCGCTGCCGTGGTCGGGCTCGCGACCGCGCCCGGCGGCATCGACGGCCAGGTCTCCAAGGCCTGGAAGCAGCTCACCGACGTGAACGCCAGGACGCCGGCCAACACCCCGGCCCGGCTGACCGCGACCGCCTCGGTGCGTGCGCGCTACTGGGACGAGGCCCTGAAGGTCCATGCGGAATCCAAGCTCGTCGGCGTCGGGGCCGGCGGCTACGGCCTCGCCCGCAAGCGCTTCCGGACCTCGAACCTCGACGTCCAGCACGCCCACGGCTACGTCGTGCAGACGCTGGCCGACCTCGGCTGGCTCGGCCTGATCGTGTCGCTCGCCGCGCTCGCCGCCTGGCTCAACGCCGCCACGCGCGCGACCGGTCTGCGCCGCCGTGACCGCGGGCTGGCCTGGGACGCCGAGCGCGTGGGCCTGGTGACGCTCGGGGTCGTGGTGCTGATCTTCGGCGTGCACTCCGCCATCGACTGGACCTGGTTCATCCCCGCCAACGCGGTCACCGCGCTGCTGTGCGCGGGCTGGCTGGCCGGCCGCGGGCCGCTGCGGCGCCGGCTGGCGGTCGAGGGGCCGACCGGCGTCATGGTCGCGGCCGAGCGCGCCGGCGTGATCGACCCGCGCCCGCGCTGGAGCCTGCGCGAGCGCCTCGTGCGCTGGACCCCGGACCCGTTCCGGCTTGCGTCGGCCGTCGGCGTGGTGCTGCTGGCGACGGCGGTGATGTTCACGGCCGTGCAGCCGCTGCGAGCGCAGCACGCCGGCGACGTGGCGATCGCCCGGGCGCAGGCCGGCGAGCTCAAGGCCGCCGAGGACATCGCGCGCATCGGCGCCGCGCGCAACCCCCTGTCCCCGGATCCGTGGTGGGAGCTGGCGGTCATCCGCGCTTCGGCGAACGACCTCGACGGCGCCGAGCGCGCGCTCGAGCAGGCCGTGAAGGTGCAGCCGGCCAATCCCGAGGCGTGGCGCCGGCTCGGGCGCTTCCGCCTGAGCGGGCTCAACGAGCCCAAGCTCGCCCTGCCGGCGTTCCAGGCGGCGCTCTATCTCGACCCGCAGTCGCCATACTCCCAGTCCGATGTGCTGGAGGCGACCCGGGCGGTGGCCTCGACCGCCGCCCCATGAGAAGGCTCCTCCCGCTGCTGCCGGCGCTCGGCGCCGCCGTCGTGCTCGCGCTCGGCGCGCCCGCGACCTCGTCCGCTTCCGCGACCCAGGAGGCGATGTTCCAGGACGACAACCAGCTCATCTACACGACCCGCGACAGCCTCGACGCGCGGCTGGACACGCTGAAGGCGCTCGGGGTCGACCGCATCCGGGCCACGATCCTCTGGTACGCGATCGCCCCCGACGGGCTGTCGCGCACCAAGCCGAGCTTCGACGCCACCAACCCCGACGACTACGCCACGGGGATCTGGGACCACTACGACGCGCTGGTCGAGGACGCCTACGCGCGCGGCATCAAGGTCAACTTCGACGTCACCGGACCGTCGCCGCTGTGGGCGAACCGGACCCCGCCGCGGCCGGACATCGCCGACAACTACGAGCCCTCCCCGTCCGAGTTCGCGCAGTTCGTGACCGCCGTCGGGCGTCGCTACTCGGGCAGCTGGCCGGACCCCATCTACCCGGCGGCGACGATCCCGCGCGTCGACTACTGGTCGATCTGGAACGAGCCCAACGCGTCCGGCTGGCTGACGCCGACCTGGCAGCGCTCCGGCAAGACGTGGTACGAACGCTCGGCCTCGCTGTACCGCGAGCTGGCCGACGCCGCCTACGGGGCGCTCACCGGCACCGGCCACGGGTCGGACACGATCCTGTTCGGCGACACCGCGCCGGCCGGCAACGGCTCCAAGAACGTCAAGCGCTACATGCCGCCGATGACGTTCGTGCGGGCGCTGTACTGCGTCGACCGCCGGCTTCACCGCCTGACCGGCCGGCGGGCGAAGCTGCTCGGCTGCGGGAAATCGCCGTCGGGCTTCCGGGCGGCGCACCCCGTCCTGTTCAAGGCGACCGGGTTCGCCCACCACCCGTACCAGCTGCTGACCGCGCCGACCGTCAAGCCGCGCGACCCGGACATCGTCACGATGGCGGTGCTGTCGCGGCTGACCGGCGCGCTGGACACGATCCAGCGCCGCTACTCGTCCAAGCGCCGCTTCCCGCTCTACCTGACCGAGTACGGCTACCAGACGCCGCCGGACCCGCTCGGCGTGCCGCTGCTCACGCAGGCCGCCTATCTCAACCAGTCGGAGTTCATCGCCGCGCGCAACCCGCGCGTGCGCTCGCTGGCCCAGTTCCTGCTCTACGACGACGGGGCCCCGGTCAACAAGACCTTCCAGAGCGGCTTGCTCAGCCACGACGGCCGGCCGAAGCCGGCGTTCGCGGCCTACCAGGTGCCGGCGTGGCTGTACGGCACGGGCTCGCACCGCCACCTGTGGGGCGTGCTGCGCCCGGCGGCCGCCAACGCGAAGGCCACGGCGCGGGTGCAGTACCGCGCGCCGCACGCCAAGTCCTACCGCACGCTCAGGCGGGTGACCGCGCACGGGACGCGCAACGTCGTGCGGGCGACCATCCGCGCCCGCCGCGGCGGGTCGGTGCGGATCCTCTACGGGAAGCTGCGCTCCCGCACCGTCCCCGTGCCGTGACCCTGCTGGACCTGCGCGGCGCGGCGCCGCCGGCGCTGCCGGCGGTTGGCGCGGCTGCTACGTGCCGTGGTGAGAGGATCGCGGGTGTGACCACCCGCCTGCGCGGCGACGAGGCCCGCGTGACCAACCTGGAGTTGTTCTTCGACCTCGTGTTCGTGCTGGCGCTGACGCAGTGCACGGCGCTGATGGCGGCCCAGCCGACGTGGTCCGGGCTCGCCCGCGCGCTGCTGATCCTCGGGATGCTGTGGTGGTCGTGGGTCGGCTACGCGTGGCTGACGAGCGTGGTCGACCCCGACGACGATGTCGTGCGGCTGTCGGTCTTCGTGGCGATGGCGGCGTTCCTGGTGGCGGCGCTGTGCGTGCCGGACGCGTTCGGCGGCACCGCGTTCGTGTTCGCGGGCGCCTACGCGGTCGTCCGGCTGGCCCAGATCGCGCTGTTCGTCACCGCCAGCCGGGGCGACCCGCAGCTGCGCAGCTCGGTCACCGGGCTGGCGATCAGCACGTTCATCGCCTGCGGGCTGCTGGTGGCCGCGGGGTTCGCGGACGGGACGCTGCAGGGGCTGCTGTGGCTGACGGCGCTGCTGCTCGACGCCGGCGGCCCGTTCCTGTTCGGCGCGGAGGGCTGGAAGCTCGTCCCGCGGCACTTCGCCGAGCGCCACGCGTTGATCGTGATCATCGCGCTCGGGGAGTCGATCGTCGCGATCGGCGTCGGGGCCGGCACCGCGATCGACGCCGGCGTCGTGGCCTCGGCCGTGCTCGGCATGTTCATCGCCGCGGCGCTGTGGTGGATGTACTT
>JAXDHL010000581.1:0-4036 GCA_034664525.1 Solirubrobacteraceae bacterium | reverse complement strand
GCCTCGACGGAGCGCAGGGCGTCCTCGACCTCGGCCTCGAGCTCGGGGTCCTCCTCGGCCATCTCGACGAGCCCGTCGAGGTCGTCGACGTCGGCCTGCAGGCCGGTGAAGGTGTTCAGCCGCCGTGTGGCGCGCGCGTACTGCGAGTTGACCTTGCCCGCCGCCTCGGGGTCGTCCCAGAAGGACGGCTCCCCCATGCGGGCCTCGAGGTCCGCGGCCGTGCGCTGGAGCCCAGCCGGGTCAAAGATAGTCCGCGAGGAGCTTGAGCTGCTCGCGGATCGCCGCAAGGCGCTGCGGCGTCGGCTGGGACGAGGCGGGGGTGCTCACGGCCTCCACCCTACAGCGGCCGCCGTGAGCGTCCCGCTCGCCCTCAGCCGCTTGCGGCCCGGAGTCCCGCGAACCTGAGGAGGGTCGTGCGCGGCCCTACGGGTGCACGCAGCTGGGCGGCGCGCATGCGCAGGACGGCAACGGCCTCGGCGGACGGCGAGAACGGGTCGGCGATCGCGGCGCCGGTGGCGACCGCGACGGCGGCGATGGGGCGCCCGTCGGCCTCGGCGAGGAGGACGTCGCCGGCGAGCGGCTGGGCGGAGTCGAGCGCGGCGAGGCGCGCGATCGCCCACGCGTCGACCGTGCGCGCCGGGCGGATGGTCAGGGAGGCGGTGGTGCTCATGTCCACCATGATCGGCCAATCGACGTTGAAGTTCGATTCGACCTTCTTGGGTAAACCCGTAAGCTCAGCTACATGATCGAGCTCCGTCGCCTGCGCCTGCTGCGGGAGCTGCGCGAGCGCGGCACGATCGCCGCCGTCGCTGACGCGCTCGCCTACACGCCGTCCGCGGTCTCCCAGCAGCTGGCGGCGCTCGAACGCGAGGCGGGTGTCGTCCTGCTCGAGCGCGTCGGCCGCGGCGTGCGCCTGACCGACGCCGCCCACCGGCTGGCCGAGCACACGGACGCGGTGCTCTCGCGACTCGAGCAGGCGGAGGCCGAGCTGGCGGCGACGAGCGGCGCGGTCCATGGTCGCGTCCGGATCGCCTCGTTCCAGACTGCGGCGCGCTCGCTCGTCGCGCCGGTGCTGCGGCCGCTGAGCGACCGCCACGAGGGGCTGCGCCTGGAACTGCTCGAGATGGAGGCCGAGGAGGGGCTGCCGCGCCTGCGCGCCGGCGACGTCGACATCGTGATCGCCGAGGAGTACCGCGCGGCGCCGCGGCCGCACGAGCGCGCGCTGGAGCGCGTGGACCTCGGCCGCGACCGGATCCTGCTCGCGCTGCCGCCCGACCATCCGGAGGCGACCGGCGACGGGGCGGGTGGGGGTGTGTCGCTGCGGCGGCTGGCGCGCGACCCGTGGTGCTCGACCCGCGAGGGGACCGCGTTCGCCGCGGTGCTGCTGCGCGCCTGCCGCTCGGCCGGCGGCTTCGAGCCCGACATCCGCCACCGGGCCAACGACGTCGCCCTGCTGGTGCAGATGGCCGCCGACGGGCACGGGGTGACGATGGTCCCGGCGCTCGGCCAGCCCGAGGCGCACCCGGGCGTCGCGATCCGGACCGTGGCCGGTCCCGCGCTCGAGCGCCGGCTGTACGCCGCGGTGCGCCGCGGCGGCGCCGAGCGGCCGGCGGTGACGGCGACGCTCGACGCGCTGCGCGACCGCGCCGCGGCGATCGGGCTGGGCCCGGCCCGCCGGTAGTCTGCGGCGCCCGATGCCCGAGCTCCCGTTCTTCGTCGGCCCGCGGATCCTCGACCCGCGGCTGTGGCTGCGGGCCTTCGAGGACCTGCACACGCTGTCGGAGGCGGCGGTCGCCGCGCTCGACGACCTGCACACGGTGGCCGAGATCGCCAAGGGCCTCGAGGACATCGAAGCGCGGCTCACGAGCCGCGTCGAGTCCGCGCAGGAGACCCTTGAGGAGGCGGTGGCGATCGCCCGCCGGCTGCTCGTGATCGACGATCGCGCTGCCGAGGTGCTCCAGTCCGTGCAGATCCTCAACGCCGCCGCGACGACGCTCGCCGCGGCGGTCGAGCCGCTGCAGGGCGCCACCGAGCGGCTCGGCCGGATCGCCGACCGGCTCCCCGGCGGCGGCGCCGGGCGGCGCGCGCGCTGATCAGCTCGCGGCGGCGCCGTCCTCGGGCAGCAGGCCGTGCTGCATCGCGAACAGGCTGGCGGTCGCGCGGCTGGACGCGTCGATCTTGGCGTACACGTGCTCGACGTGGTTGCCGGCGGTCTTGGGCGCGATCACGAGCCGTTGCGCGATCTGCTTGTTGGAGAGCCCACGAGCGAGCAGCTGGAGCACCTCGATCTCGCGCCGCGTGAGGCCGGCCGGTCCGGCCGGCCGCGCGGGCGGCTGGTGGCCTCCCCCGGCCAGGACCGCCTCGGCGGCCTCGCGGTCGAGATACCCGGCCCGGACCGCGGCGCGCAGCTCGCGGGCGGCGTCCGCCGGCGGCAGCGCGGGGCGGTGCGGGCGCGGCTCGCGCATCGCCCGGTAGGCGTCGGCGGCGCCGAGCAGCCGAGCCTCGCGGCTGACCGCGCGACCTTCGAGCCGGCGCGGGTAGCCGGAGCCGTCCGGCCGCTCGCGGTGCTCGAGCGCGATCCGGCCCAGCGGCGCCAGCGGCGCCGAGCCCGCCAGCATGCGGTCGGTCAGGTACGGCGCCATGCGCACGCGCTCGCGCTCGCCCGCGCCCAGCGGTCCCGGCTTGTCGAGGATCGCGTTCGAGACCCCGAGGCGCCCGATGTCGTGGACGAGCCCGGCGCGCCGCATCGTCGCCGGGTCGAGCCCCACCTGCGGCGCGGACGCCGCCGCGAGCGCCGACACGGCGCGCGAGTGCCCGAGCGTGAACGGCGACTTGAGGTCGACGAAGTCGGCGATCGCGGTCAGGGCCGACTCGATCCGGTCGCCGGTGAGGACGACCCTGAGCGCCGGCTCGCCGTCGACCACCGCGTCCCAGGTCACGACGTCGTCGAGGTCGCCGCAGAGGTCGTCCGCGCCGCCGGCGACGACGGCCGCGACGCGCGGATCGAACTGCTGCCCGGCGCGCCGCCGGGCGAGCGTCGCGGCCTCCTCCGGGCCGCCCCGGCGGTGCGCGACCTCGGTGTACTCGGCCACGGTGGCGATGCGGGCGGCGATCGGGATCGCGTCGCCGGACAGCGCGCCCGGCCAGCCGCTGCCGTCCCAGCCCTCGTAGCCGGCCGCCAGCGCGTCCTGCACGGCGGGCGGCAGCTCGAGGCGGAGGGCCAGCTCGCGGGCCAGCGCGGCGTGGTGGGCGATCATCGAGTCCACGTCCTTGTAGCCGCCGGTCGCGAACGCGACGCCGACGCGCATCCGCTCCAGCGGCCGCCGGCCCGCGCCGATCCGGCGCACCATCAGCGCGATGTCGCGCAGCGAGCCCGGCTCGTGCACGTACTTGGTCGACTTCAGGGCGATGTCGTCGCCGAACCACTTGGCCTGCTCGTGGGCGTCGGTGTGGCAGCCGACGTTGATCAGCAGCGCCGTGTAGTAGACGACGGCCCGCTCCTGGTCGTCCAGGCCGAGCCGCTCGGCCAGGCGCAGCGCGATCAGGCACTGGCGCAGCACGTGCTCCATCGGCTGGCCGAAGCCGAGGTCGATCCCGAGCGACAGCGCGGCCACCAGCTCCGCCAGCCGGACATGCCCGCGCTCGGGGCCCTCGGTCACATGGCGACTCTACGCCTGGGTCAAGCGCCGTGGCACTTCTTGAACTTCTTGCCCGACCCGCACCAGCAGGGGTCGTTGCGCCCGAGCTGCTCCGTCGCGTCGAGCTTGCGCTGCTCGACCACCACGGGCTCCTCGCCGCGCTCCTCCAGCCCCTCCGGGTCGTAGGCCTCGCCGTACGGGCTGGGCTGCCCCTCGAGGCTGCCGCCCGAGTACTCGAGCGTCCCCACGCCGGTCGCGAGCGCCGGGTCCGGCAGCGGTGCCTCGCCGCCGCCGTTCTCGCCCTCGACCTGCACCTCGACGTTGTAGACCATCCGCGCGAAGTCGGCCCAGATGCTGTTCATCAGGTCCTGGAAGAGCGTGAACGCCTCGTTCTTGTA
>JAXDHL010000580.1:0-5788 GCA_034664525.1 Solirubrobacteraceae bacterium | reverse complement strand
CGTAGTGCTGTGCGAACACGCCGCGCTCGTCGAGCGCGTTCTCACAGATGTCGGCATGGATCTCGTCGGCGGCCTTCTGCCACTCCGACGCCTTTCCCCAGTCCTCGCGCAGCTCGGCCAGCCGCGCCCCGCGGTCGGCCGCGACCCAGCACATGAGCTTCGACGAGGTGAAGTGCCGGGGCTCGCCGCGGACCTCCCAGATGCCGCGGTCGGGCTTCTTCCAGTTCGCGAGCGCCGCCTCCACCTGCTGCTTGAGCATCGGCCACACCCGCTCGGGCAGACCGTCGCGCGACTTCGTGTGCAGGTACACCGAGTCCAGCACGGCGCCCCAGACGTCGTGCTGGTTCTGGTTGTGCGCCGCGTTGCCGACCCGGACGGGCCGCGCGTGCTCGTAGCCGGAGAGGTGGTCGAGCGTGTACTCCTCGAGGTCGGCGCGGCCGTCGATCCCGTACATGATCTGCAGCCGCCCGCGCTCGGCCTCCGCGCAGTCGGCGACGAAGTAGAAGAAGTCGTTGGCCTCCCAGTCGAAGCCGAGCGTGTACAGGCCCCAGAGCGCGAACGTCGCGTCGCGGATCCACGTGTAGCGGTAATCCCAGTTGCGCTCGCCGTGCGGCGTCTCCGGCAGCGAGGTGGTGGCGGCGGCGATGATCGCGCCCGTCGGCGCGTAGGTCAGGCCCTTCAGGGTGAGCGCCGAGCGCTGCAGGAACGTCCGCCACGGATGGTCGGGGAACTCGCCGCGGTCGAGCCAGTGCTGCCAGTGATGAGCGGTCCAGACGAGCCGTTCGTAGGCGTCGGGGAACGTTCGCGGCGCCGGGTGCTCGCTCCACGCCAGCGCGCAGAACAGCTGCTCGCCCTCCTTCATCAGGTGGCGGCCGGTGAGGCGCGGGCCCTCGATGCCGAGGTTGAGGTCGGAGACCAGGCTCAGCCGCAGGTCGCCGTGCTCCACCACCGCCTCGTGATAGTCCTCGCCGGCGTAGGACCAGCTGCCGCGGTGCAGGCCGTACTCGAACGCCGGCTCGCAGTCGAGCGTGACCTGGACCTCGCCGTTGACGCAGCGCACCGTGCGCAGCAAGACGTGGTCGGCGTCGTAGTCGGTCGGCGTCCGGCGGTGCGTGTGCGAGCGGTCGTCGTCGTGGTGCCACGGACCTATCAGCAGCACGTCGCGCACGATGATCCAGCCGCCGGGCGTGTCCCAGCTGGTCTCGAGGATCATCGTCCCGGGCAGATAGCGGCGCGCGGCCGGGACCTGGACGTCGGACGGGCCGAGCCGGAACAGGCCGGCGTCGCGGTCGAGGATCGCGCCGAAGATGCTCGGCGAGTCCATGCGCGGGACGCACATCCACTCGACGTTGCCGTTCGGGGCGACCAGCGCCGAGGACTCGCAGTCCGACAGGAAGGCGTAGTCGGCGATCGGCGGGAACGCGCTGCGGTGCCGGTCCTGAGCGGCGGGGAGCTGACGCATGGCGAGCGCGAAGCCTACGCAGCGGCGGGGCCTACCGCTACGGTCCCCGCCGTGCCGGCCCTCGCCGACTACCCGCACGTCCTCGAGATCCCGACCCGCTGGAAGGACAACGACGTGTACGGGCACGTGAACAACGTCGAGTACTACTCGTACTTCGACACGGTGATCAACACGTGGCTGATCCGCGAGGGCGGGCTCGACATCCACGACGGCGCGGTGATCGGGCTGTGCGCCGAGTCGCACTGCTCCTACAGCGCGGCGCTGGCGTTCCCGGAGACCGTGCGCGCCGCGCTGCGCGTGGGCAAGCTGGGCCGCTCGAGCGTGCGCTACGAGATCGGCCTGTTCCGCGAGGCGGGCGAGGTGCCCGCGGCAGAGGGGTGGTTCGTGCACGTGTTCGTCGACCGTCGGACCCGCAAGCCGGTGGACATCCCGGAGCCGCTGCGCGCGGCGCTGGAGCGTCTGGCGTGAAGGTCCGCGCCGCCGTCCTGAGCGAGATGGGGCTCCCGGCCCCGTACGCCGAGTCGCGCCCGCTCGACGTCCGCGAGCTCACGCTGGACGGGCCCGGCCCCGGCGAGCTGCTGCTGCGCGTCGGCGCCGCCGGCCTGTGTCACTCCGACCTGTCGGTGATCGACGGCTCGCGCCCGCGCGTGATGCCGATGGCGCTCGGCCACGAGGCGGCCGGCGAGGTGCTCGAGGTCGGCCCGGGCACGCAGGGCTTCGCCCCCGGCGACCGCGTCGCGCTCGCCTTCGTCCCCGTCTGCGGGCGGTGCATCCCGTGCCTCGACGGACGCCCCGCGCTCTGCGAGCCGGGCGCCGCCGCCAACGCCGCCGGGACGCTGCTGGGCGGCGAGCGCCGCTGGGGCGGCGGCATCCACCACCACCTCGGCGTGTCGGCGTTCGCCGACCACGTCGTCGTGTCGGCCGCGTCCGCGGTCAAGGTCCCGGGCGACCTGCCGTTCGAGATCGCGGCGCTGTTCGGCTGCGCGGTCCTCACCGGCGTCGGCGCGGTCGTCAATGCGGCGCGCCCGCGGGTCGGCGAGAGCGTGGCGGTGTTCGGCCTCGGGGGCGTCGGGCTGAGCGCCGTGCTCGGCGCGGTGGTCGCCGGCGCGGGGACGATCGTCGCCGTCGACCGGGTGCCGGCGAAGCTCGAGCTGGCCCGCGAGCTCGGCGCCACCGTCGCGCTCAGCGCCTCCGACGACGTCGTCGACGCGGTGCGCGAGGCGACCGGCGGCGGCGCGCACCACGTGATCGAGACGGTCGGCTCCGCGGCCGTGCTCGCCCAGGCCTACGAGGCCACGCGGCGCGGCGGGCAGACCGTCACCGTCGGCCTCCCGCATCCGCAGCAGCAGCTGTCGATCGCCGCCGTCTCGCTGGTCGCGGAGGAGCGGCTGCTGCGCGGCTCCTACCTCGGCTCGTGCGTGCCCGCGCGCGACATCCCGCGCTTCGTCGCGCTGTACCGCGCCGGCCGCCTGCCGGTCGAGCGGCTCCTGACCCACCGCCTCGCGCTGGACGAGGTCAACGCCGGCTTCGACCGGCTGGCCTCGGGCGAGGCGGTGCGGCAGGTCGTCGTCTTCTAGTGCTGCGCGACGATGCGGTCGTAGTTGCCGCGCATCAGGACGATGACGTCGGCGACGTCGTCGTCACCCGCGATCGCGCGCGAGGCGAGCTTCGGGTGATCGGGGAACGCCGGGTGCGGTCCGATCCGGCCCTGCTCGCGCAATTCCGCCGCCACGCCGGCGGGGAAGGCGAAGTGCGCCGCCCGGTCGCCGTGCAGGTGGCCGATCTCCCGTTTGCCGACCGTGAAGGCGAACTCGCCGCGCGACCCGTGGCCGGCCCGGACGCCCGGCCACGAGGTCACCTCGGCGGTGATGCGCGCTGCCGCGTTCGGGCTCGCGCTCAGTCGTGTGCTCATGCACATCAGCGTGCACCCGTCCGGGTCGCAGCTGCCACGGGCCGTTGGACCTAGGTCGCCGCCGGGGCCGCGACCGGCTGGACGATCCGGACGGCGTTGCCGAACGGGTCGCGCAGGCCGCAGTCGATGCCGTAGTCGCGCTCGACCGGCTCCTGGGTGAACTCGACCCCCTTGGCGACGAGCTCCTCGTAGGTCTGCCGGCAGTCGCCGGTGCGCAGGCCGATCCAGCCGCCGGCGGCGCCCTTGGTCACCAGCTCGCGGGCGGTCTCGGCGGTGGCCTCGTCCATCGAGGGCGGGCCCGGCTTCTCGAGCAGGATCTGGCGTTCGCGGTCGCCGGGCAGGCAGATGGTCAGCCAGCGCATGAAGCCGAGGTCGGCGTCGGTGTGGATCTCGAAGCCGAGCTTGCCGCAGTAGAAGTCCAGCGCCTCGTCCTGGTCGAGGACGAAGAGGGACGAGAGGGAGACGTTGAGCATGCGGGCGACGCTATTCCGCGTCCCGCGGGACCGCTACTCCAAAACTGCTCGGTCGCGTCCAGGCCATCGTCCCGCACGTCGGGACCCGTCTGGAGCCGGACGACGCGCCGCGCTCGCGGTAGGCGGTGGGGGTCTCCCCGACGATCTCGCGGAACGTCCGGCTGAACGTCCCGAGGCTGACGAAGCCGACGTCGAGGCAGATCTCGGTGACGCTGCGACCGGTCTCGCGCAGCAGGAACATCGCGCGCTCGACCCGGCGGCGCTGGAGGTAGCGGTGCGGCGTCTCCCCGAACGTCGTGCGGAAGGTGCGGATGAAGTGCGCCTCGGAGACGTGGGCGATGCGCGCCAGCGTCGGGACGTCGAGCGGCTGCGCGTACGTGCGGTCCATCGCGTCGCGCGCCCGCAGCAGGCGGCGGTTGGTCTCCTCGACGGCTCGGCTCACCCGGGGAAGGATGCCAGTCCGCCTTCCGACCGGCGACAAAAGGAACGCCGGTGCGCCGGGTACCTTCGCGGCCGTGCGCGCACGGATGCGCGGCCCCGCCGGCACCAACGCGGACCCCGGGGAAACCGAGCCTCCCCGGGGTCCGGCCGCGGGTCGGTCCTTTGCCTGCCGCAGCGGTTCACGGCATCGTCTGATGCGGCTGCGGCTCCACGTTCAGCCACACGGGCTGACCGCTACCGGTTGCGCCCGTAGAGGTCGTGCGCGGAGACCCACTCCTCGGCGACGATCGCCGAGCCGAGCGACAGCTCCCCGCACAGCACCGTCGCGGCGACGATCTCGGCGAACTTGCGCACCTTGCCCTCGCCGTAGCAGTCGAGCAGCTCGAGGCACTCGCGCTGCGTCGCGAGCCCGGTGCCGCCGCCGTAGGTGGCGACGATCAGCGACGGGATCGTGACCGAGTAGTAGTAGTCGCCGTTGTCGCGCAGCTCGGCGTAGACGAAGGCGGCGGAGGACTCGGCGACGTTCGCGGCATCCTGGCCGGTGGCGATGAACATCGCGGTGATGCCGTTGGCGGAGTGGGCGCCGTTGTTGTTGACGCCGGACATGAAGCCGCCGAGGTTGGAGACCTGCCGGGCGCGGTACATCAGCTCGGAGTTCGAGCGCATGACCGAGCGGAACAGCGCGTCCGGGATCGTCGCCTCGGCGATCACGCGCTTGCCGCGCGTCTTGAGCATGTTGACCTGCGAGGACTTCTTGTCGGTCGCGAAGTTCGACTCGAGGAAGAACTGCCGGATGCCGCCGGGGTGGTTGGCCATGATCCACTGGCAGGCGGCGAACGTCGCCTTGCCGGTGAGGTTCTGCCCGGCGGCATCGCCCGTCGTGTAGTTGAAGCGCGTGTAGAGCATCCGCCCGGCCGTGTACTGCTCGATGTCCTGCAGCTTGCCGGAGGAGGTCGTCGCCTCCGCGGCGGCCTTGATCGCGTCGAAGTTCTCGGTCAGCCAGACGCCGAACGCGCGCGACCCGCGGGCCGACTCGAACAGGAACGCCGGCGCGCGCTGCATCCGGTCGTCCATGACCGTCGTGGTCACGCCGCCGGCCTCGTGCAGCAGGCGCATGCCGCGGTTGTAGGACGCGACGAGCGTCCCCTCGGCGGTCGCCAGCGGCACGTAGAACTCGCCCTGGGCATGCTCGCCGTCGACCAACAGTGGGCCGGCGAGGCCGATCGGGACCTGCGCCACGCCGACGAACTGCTCGACGTTGCCGGTCAGGACCGCGGGGTCGAACGAGTAGGAGCCGACGTGCTCCAGCGACGCGCCGGTGCGCTCCTTGGCGAAGTCGCGGCGGGCGGCGGCCGCCTCATGCGTGTAGTCGTTGTCGCGGTCGCGCGGAATCGAGGGCATAGGCGCGCTGTTCTACCCCACCAGCGGGTATTGGGTGCGCATGGCCGTCGCCGCCCCCGCTGACCTCGCGTGCTTCCTGGACGGACCGCACGCCGCGGT
>JAXDHL010000579.1:0-5670 GCA_034664525.1 Solirubrobacteraceae bacterium | reverse complement strand
CAGAAGCGCAGCACGTCCATCATCGCCTCGTGGACGGCCGGGTTGTCGTAGTTCAGATCCGGCTGATGGGAGAAGAAGCGGTGCCAGAAGTAGGCGCTGCGGACCGGATCCCAGGTCCAGTTCGACGTCTCGGTGTCGGTGAAGATGATCCGCGCGTCCTGGTAGCGGTCGTCGCTGTCGGACCAGACGTACCAGTCGGCGTACGGATTGTCCTCCCCGCCCTTGCGTGACTCCTGGAACCACTTGTGGTCGCTCGACGTGTGGTTCATGACCAGGTCGGCGATCACGCGGATGCCCCGCTGGTGGGCGGCGTCGAGGAACTCGCGGACGTCGTCGAGCGTGCCGTAGTCGGGGTGGATCGCCTCGTAGTCGGCGATGTCATAGCCGCCGTCGCGCAGCGGGCTGGCGTACATCGGCAGCAGCCAGATGCAGTCGACGCCGAGCCACTGCAGGTAGTCGAGCTTCTCGGTCAGGCCGCGGAAGTCGCCGGAGCCGTCGGCGTTGGCGTCGTAGAAGCCGCGCAGGTGGATCTCGTAGAAGAGCGCCTTCTTGAACCACAGCGGGTCGGACTCGAACCATTGGCCCGCCGGCTGGGCCGCGGGCCGGGGGCGTGCCGCGATGTCCGTCATCCGTTGCGCACCGTCAGCACGTGGGCGGTGCGGAAGGCCGGGTCCAGCCGGACGTAGTTGCGGCCGAGGCGCCAGTCGAAGCGCTCGCCGCTGAGCAGGTCCTCGACCTCGAAGGCGGGCGGAAGCCCGAGCTCGTACGGGACGATGGCGACACCCTCCTGGGTGTGGTGTGGGTCGACGTTGACGACCACCATCACGATGTCGTCGCCCCACCGCTTCGCGTAGGCGACCAGGCCCTCGTTCTCGGTGTCGAGGAAGCGGAGGTTGGTGAGCTGCTGCAGGGCGGGGTGTTCGTGGCGGATCTGGTTCATGCGGGCGATGAACGGCAGCATCGGGCCGTCCAGCGCGCGCGTCTTGGTCTCGAACTTCTCCGTGTTCAGGTACTCCTCGGAGCCGAGCTGGACCGGCACGTTCTCGTAGTGCTCGAAGCCAGAGTAGATCCCGTAGGTCGGGCTCAGCGTCGCGGCGAGCGTGAGCCGGATGTAGAACGCCGACGGGCCGCCCTCGACCAGGTACTCGGTGAGGATGTCCGGCGTGTTGGTGAAGAAGTTCGGCCGGAAGTACTCGCGCTCCTCGCCGTGGGCGAGCTCGTTCAGGTACTCGACGAGCTCCCAGCGGGCGTTCTTCCACGTGAAATACGTGTAGGACTGGTTGAAGCCGAGCTTGGCGAGCTCCTGCATCACCTTGCGGCGGGTGAAGGCCTCGGCCAGGAACAGCACGTCCGGGTCGTCCTTGCGGATCTCCTCGATCAGCCACTCCCAGAACGGGAACGGCTTCGTGTGCGGATTGTCGACGCGGAACACGCGGACGCCGAGGTCGACCCATTCGCGCAGGATCTCGTAGAAGGCCTGCCAGAGCCCGCGCCAGTCCTCCGAGTTCCAGTTGAAGTTGTAGATGTCCTGGTACTTCTTGGGCGGGTTCTCGGCGTACTTGAGCGTCCCGTCGGGCCGCGCGTTGAACCATTCCGGGTGCTCGGTCAGCCACGGATGGTCGGCGCTCGCGTTCAGCGCCCAGTCCAAGGCGACGTCGATCCCGTGCTCGCGCCCGGTGCGGACGAGCTCGGCGAACTCCTCGCGGGTGCCCAGCTCGGGGTGGATGGCGTCGTGGCCGCCCTGTTCGGCGTGGCCGATCGCCCACGGGGAGCCGGGGTCGCCGGGCGCCGCGATCACCGTGTTGTTGCGGCCCTTGCGGTTCTTGGCGCCGATCGGGTGGATCGGCGGCAGGTACAGGACGTCGAAGCCGAGCTCGGCGAGCTTGGGGATCTGCTCGGTGACGCCCGTGAAGCCGCCGAACGAGCGCGGGAACAGCTCGTACCAGGTGGAGAAGCGCGCGCGCACCCGGTCGACCTCGAGCGTCAGGTGGGGCTCCATGTCGACCGACTCGTGCCGCGGCTGGGCGTGCTCGACGGCGACGAGCAGCTCGGGGCCGAGCGCGGCGTCGTACTTGGCGTGCGCCGGCGCCTCGGGGTCCTCGACGACGTGCAGCGCGTGCTCGATCGTGCGCCGCGACCCGGCGTCCGGCGCGTTGGCGGCGGCCTCGCGCAGCATCAGCGCGCCCTCGGAGAGCTCACCCGAGAGGTCGGGCTCGCCGAATGCGACCTTGCGCTCGAGCTCCTGGCGCCAGGCGGCGAAGACGTCCACCCAGGCCTCGATCGTCCACGTCCAGTCGCCCATGTCCTCGACGCTGAAGGCACCGGCCCAGCGGTCGCCCTTGACGTGGGCGTCGATGTGGGCGAGCGGCTGCTCGCGCCACTCGCGCTCGCCCGGCCCGCGGTATTTGACCACGGCCTTGAGCACGTCGTGGCCGTCGCGCAGGATGTCGGCGGACACCTCGACGGTGTCGCCGACGCAGCGCTTGGCGGGGAAGCGCCCGCCGTCCACGACGGGGCTCGGGCGCTCGATGCGGATGCGCGCAGGCGGCGGCCCGGCGCGAAGCTCCGGTGCGGGCCGCGACTCGGCGGCCGTGCTGGGATGGGCGGGCATCTCGGCGAATCCTGCCCGATTGGTCAACGGGGAAACGTGGAAGCCTTGGGCGGGTGAAGCTCCCCCTCGCCAGCGGCGTCCAGCTGCATCCCACCTCCTTGCCGGACGGGCGTCTCGGCGCGTCGGCGTTCGCGTTCGTCGACTGGCTGGCCGAGGCGGGCCAGTCGGTGTGGCAGATGCTGCCGCTGTCGCCGCCCGACCGCTACAGCTCGCCGTACAAGTCGGCGTCGGCGTTCGCCTCGTGGTCGGGGCTGCTCGCCGCCCCGGACGCGCCGGTCTCCGCCGCCGAGGTCGAGGCGTTCCGCGAGCGCAACCGGTACTGGACCGACGGCTGGGAGGCGTTCGGCGGGGACCTGCGCGACCAGGTCCGCTTCGCGCGCGAGTGGGGCGAGTTGCGCGCCTACGCCGGCGAGCGCGGCGTGGCGCTGATGGGCGACGTGCCGATCTACGTCGCGCCGGACTCCGCCGACGAGCGCACGTGGCCGCGGTACTTCCGCTCCGATGCGGTGGCCGGCGTGCCGCCCGACGCGTACGCCGAGACGGGCCAGCTGTGGGGCAACCCGCTCTACGACTGGGAGGCGATCGCGGCCGACGACTATGCGTGGTGGACGGCGCGCTTCCGGCGCATGTTCGACCAGTTCGACCTCGTGCGGGTCGATCACTTCCGTGGCTTCGTCGCGTTCTGGGCGGTGCCCGCCGGCGCCGAGACGGCGATGGAGGGTGACTGGGAGGACGGGCCTGGGGCGGCGGTCTTCGAGGCGGCGGCCGCCGAGCTGGGCGAGCTGCCGGTCGTCGCCGAGGACCTCGGAGACATCACGCCCGACGTGACCGCGGTGCGCCGGGCGCTGGGGTTTCCGGGCATGGCCGTGCTCCAGTTCGGGTTCAACCCCGGCGAGGAGGAGACCGGCACGCACGAGTTCGCCAACCACGAGCCCAACCAGGTCGTCTACACGAGCACGCACGACAACGACACCGTGCTCGGTTGGTGGGCGACGCTGCCCGCCCGACGGCGTGCGCGTGCCCGCTCGGTGTTCGCCGCCGCCGGCGTGACCGCGACGGAGCCCGAGGTCAACTGGCAGATGATCGAGCTGGCGATGAAGTCGCGGTGCCGGCTGGCGATGACCCAGGCGCAGGACGTGCTCGGGCTGGGCTCGGAGGCGCGCATGAACGTCCCCGGCACGCAGGGCCGCTCGTGGAAGTGGCGCATGGACCCGGGCGCGCTGACCTCGGCTCACGCGGCACGGCTGCGGGCGCTGACCGAGGCGGCTGGGCGGGCGTGAGACGCGGGCTCGTCGCGCTGGGCGACTCGATCACGCGCGGCCGCGGCGGCGCGCCGACGCTCGGCGTCCATCCCCAGTCGTGGGCGCTGTGGCTGGCCGAGGCGCTCGGGCTGCCGATCACCAACCTCGGCGTCGACGGCGCCGTCGCGGCGGACCTCGTGCGTGACCAGTTGCCGCAGCTGGCGCCGCCGTACGACCTGGCGACGGTGTTCGTCGGCGCCAACGACGCCCGCTCGGTGGGCTTCGACGCGAACGCGTTCGACGCCGACGTGGCGACGGTCGTCGCCGCCCTGACCGCGGCCGCCGAGCGGCTGCTGGTGCTGACGGTCCCACTCGACCTCGGGCGCCCGCCGGCCGGGCGGAAGGTGGGCGTGGCGAACGAGATCCTGCGCCGCCACGCGGCGGCGGCCGGCGCCGTGGTCTGCTCGCTGGACGACCTCGCCGGCCCGCACGTGATGCTGCCGGACGCGGTCCATCCCACCTCGGCCGGGATGGTCGAGATCGCCGATCGCGCCGCCGCGGCGCTCGGGGCTCCGGTCCGGCCGTCGTCGCTCCCGCACGCGTCGGCGCGGACGGACCTCATGGCCCGCGCCCGCTACGGCGCGTGGTACGCGCGGCGGATCGCCGGCGACCGGCGGCGCCGCTGGAAGGAGGCGCGGTGAGGCGGCGCCGGGTGGTGATCGACGTCGACGAGACGGCGACGCTGACGCTTGGCGAGGGCTGCGTGCTCGGCGAGGGCACGCGCATCCACGCGCGCGGCGGCGCCGTCGTGCGGATCGGCGACGGCGCGGTCCTGGGCGAGCGCTGCGTGATCCTCGCGCACGAGCGGGTCGAGATCGGGGCCGGAGCGGCGCTGGGCGACGGCGTCGTGCTGGTCGACTTCGCCCACGCGCACGACGACACGGAGCGTCCGGTGCGCCACCAGCCGCTGCGCACGGCGCCCGTGATGGTCGGCGACGGCGCCCGGCTCGGCCCGGGCGCGGTGGTCGAGCGCGGCGGGGCGATCCCGCCGGGCGGCATGGTCGGCGCCAACGCGGTGGTGCGGGCACGGTGACCGACCTCGCCGCCCTCCCCTGCTCCGAGCGCGCCGAGGCGCTCGGCGAGCCGCTCGCCGGCACCGCCCCGGCCGAGCGCGGCGTGCTGGTGCTCGAGCAGTCGGGCCCGTGGGGGCGGGACGCGCTCTGGGAGTCCGGCCTGCGGCCGCGGGCCGCCGAGCTGGAGGCGCACGCGAAGGCGGCCGGGCTGCGGATCCAGATCGTGCGCAAGGCGACCCGCCGCTACGCCGCCGAGCACCTGTCCGCCTGGGTCGCCGGGTTCGTGCCGGGCGCCCGCTTCCTCGAGCGCTTCGAGCTCGACGACCCGCGCGCGCTGCTCGACGTGCCGCTGTCCGCCGAGTCGCCGTCCGGGGCGGGCGTCGTCGACGACGGGCTGCTGCTGCTGTCCTGCACGCACTCGACCCGCGACCCGTGCTGCGCGCGGCGCGGCCTGCCGCTGCACCGTGCCCTGACCGCGACCGGCGAGCGGACCTGGCACGCGTCGCACCTCGGCGGCCATCGCTTCGCGGCGACGATGGCGGCGCTGCCGCTCGGCGTCTGGCTCGGCCGCATCCCGGCCGAGCAGGCCGGGGACGTGGTGGCGCTGCTGCGCGAGCGGCGGATCCCGCTGCGCTACCTGCGCGGCGTCGCCGGGATGCCGCCGGCGGCGCAGGCGGCCGACGCCGCGATCCGCCAGGCGACCGGTCTGGACGGGATCGACGACGTGCGCCGGACGGGCGAGCTG
>JAXDHL010000578.1:0-2816 GCA_034664525.1 Solirubrobacteraceae bacterium | reverse complement strand
CTCACCGAGGCGTTCCGCTCGACCTATCTGGATCCCGAGGAGGTCGATCGCCGGCCGGACTCGATCGGCAAGGCGATCCCCAACGCGGAGATCCTCGTGGTGCGCGAGGACGGATCGCTGTGCGATCCCGGCGAGGAGGGCGAGCTCGTCCACCGTGGCGCACTCGTCGCACTCGGCTACTGGGAGGATCCGCAGCGCACGGCCGAGCGCTTCCGGCCGCCGCCGGCGCGCGAGGGCGGGCTCGGCAGCTCGGAGCGGGCGGTCTGGTCCGGCGACCGCGTGGTCAGGGACGAGGACGGGTTTCTGTACTTCGTCGGCCGGGCGGACGAGATGATCAAGACCTCCGGCTACCGCGTGAGTCCGACGGAGATCGAGGAGGTCGTCCACGAAACCGGTCTCGTACGCGACGCCGTTGCCCTGGGGATCGACGATCCCCGCGTCGGCCAGCAGATCGCGCTGGTCGTGAGCCCATCGAACGGGCAGGCGCTCGATCCCGAGGCGCTCCTCGCGGCGCTGCGCAAGCAGCTGCCGCTCTACATGGTCCCGAAGCAGGTCATCGTGCAGCCCGAGCTCCCGCGCTCGCCCAACGGCAAGTTCGACCGCAGCCTGCTCCGGCAGGAGATCAGCCGGCAGCCGGTGGAATGCGTGCCGTCATGAGCGAGGCCGGCACCGCTGCGCAGAGCGAGACGATTCGCGCGTTCGAGCGCGACGGAGGACGCCTGGCCGTCGGCGGGATCGCGGTCGACCGCCTGGCCGAGCGCGTCGGCGGGACGCCGTTCTTCGCCTACGACCGCCGGCTGCTGACCGAGCGGATCGCGTCGCTGCGATCGGCCCTGCCGGCCGGCATCGACCTCAGCTATGCGATCAAGGCCAACCCGATGCCGGCGGTGGTGCAGCACCTCAGCGCGATCGTCGACTCGTTCGACTGCGCGTCCGCGGCCGAGCTTCGCGGCGCGCTCGACACGCCGATGGCGCCCCACCGCGTGAGCTTCGCCGGGCCCGGCAAGACGCCGGCCGAGCTGACGCAGGCAATCGCCGCTGAGGCGACGATCGAGCTCGAGTCCGAGACCGAGGCGGCGCGGGCCGTGAGCATCGGCGAGCAGCTCGGGATCCGGCCGCGGGTGGCCGTGCGGGTCAACCCCGACTTCGAGGTCAAGGGATCGGGAATGCGGCTCGGTGGCGGGCCGCAGCAGTTCGGCGTCGACTCGGAGCGCGTGCCCACGCTGCTGCGAATGCTCGCGCGCGCCGATGTGGAGTTCCTGGGCTTCCACATCTTCGCCGGCTCGCAGAACCTGAACGCCGAGATCCTCTGTGACGCCCAGCGCAAGACGGTGGATCTGGCCGTGCGACTGGCCGACCACGCTCCCGCTCCCGTCCGCTACCTGAACCTGGGCGGCGGCTTCGGGATCCCCTACTTCGAGCGGGATAGGCCACTCGATCTCGAGGCGAGCGGGCACAACCTCGACGGGCTTCTGCACGGTGCCATCGCCCAGGGGCTCCCCGACGCGCGCGTCGTCGTCGAGCTGGGCCGGTACATCGTCGGCGAGTGCGGGGTCTACGTGACCCGGATCGTCGACCGCAAGCAGTCGCGCGGCAAGGTGTTCCTGGTGGTCGACGGCGGCCTCCACCACCAGCTCGCGGCGTCGGGCAACTTCGGCCAGGTGATCCGGCGCAACTACCCGGTCGCGATCGGCCATCGGATCGACGACGAGCCCGACGACACCGTGAGCGTCGTCGGCTGCCTGTGCACGCCGCTCGACCGGCTCGCGGACAACGTGACGCTGCCACGCGCCGACATCGGCGACCTGGTCGTCGTCTTCCACGCCGGCGCCTACGGCCTGACCGCGAGCCCGACGGCGTTTCTCAGCCATCCGGAGCCGGTCGAAGTGCTGGTCTAGCGCCCCGATGTCACGGGGTCGCTCGCTGCTCACAACGCTGCTGTGCGCGCTCGCGCTGGCGGCCGTCGCGCTGCTCGTGGTCGGCGCCGGTCCCCACGCTCCCGGCACGAACACGGCGAGCGGGGTCGCCGAGCCGGCCGCGACCGGCGCGAAGCGGATGCGCGGGTTCCCCCGGCCCGCCACCACGGGCGTCCCGGCCGGCTGGAAGCCGGCGCAGACGCGCACCAGCGACCTCCACGTCACGCAACCGGGCGCGGTCGTGAAGGACGTGCTGCTCCAGGGTGCGGACCTGATCGTCGACGCGCCGAACGTGACGATCCGGCGGGTGAAGCTGCAGGGTGGGCGGATCACGAACTACGCCGGCCCGCGGTGCGAGGGTCGCATGACGATCGAGGACACGACGATCGAGCCGCTGCCCGGCCGCTCGAACAGCGTCGAGAGCGAGGGCGTGATCGAGGCGGCGAGCTACACCGCGCGCCGGGTCAAGATCTGGCGCCGCTCGGAGGGCTTCCGCGTCACGGGCGGCGGTCTCCCCGGTTGTGACACGGTACGCATCGTCGACAGCTTCGAGAAGATCGTGATTCCGCCAGGCCGCTGCGACCTCCACTCCGACGGCATCCAGGGCTACGGCGCTCCGCACGTCAGCGTCGTCAATACGACGATTGATTTCCACGACGCGGAGTGCGGCACCGCTCCTTTCTTCTTCCCTGGAGAGCAGGACAACGTCAGCGTCACCGTCAAGCGCCTGCTGGTCATGGGAGGCGGCTATCCGTTCCGGCTCGGCGTCCGAGGCAGGGTGTCGGGCCTGAAGATCGTCGACCGCTCCTGGCTGTTCGGGCCGATCGACGTAGCCTGCCCGCTCGTCAGCAGCTGGGACGCGAGCATCGTGACGATCACCTCGGGCTACCAGGTCAAGCG
>JAXDHL010000577.1:0-3695 GCA_034664525.1 Solirubrobacteraceae bacterium | reverse complement strand
GGCGCCGGCAGCGGCTCGGGCAGGACGGTGAACGGCGCCTCGAGGGCGGCGTCGTCGGCCAGGCACAGCTCCTGCCAGCCGGTCCACCCCGACACGAACGCGCCGACCGGGAGGTCGTCGCGGCGCGACTCGACGACCTGCCCGATGCCGAGCCCGCGCATGACGTCGTCGAGGGGCACCGGCGGCATGTAGCCGCGGATGTCGCTCATCCAGAGCCGCAGCGTGGGGTCGAGCGACAGCATCAGCGTGCGCACGAGCGCCTGGCCGTCGCGCAACGGCGCGACAGGCTCGGTGACGAGCTCGAGGTCGCCGGGCGCGAGGTCCCCGGTGGGCCGGCGGCGCAGGCGGAACGCGCGGTTGTTGTCCGACATGGTGCTCCTCTCGAGGACGCCTACCAGGCGTCCCAATGGATGACGTCCTCAGGCGCCGGACGGCGCGCGGGCCGGAAGTCGGTGCCCAACGTGTAGGCGACGGGCGTGAGCGCGCCGATCGTGACGCGGTCGATCGGGATGCCGACGATCGCCGCCGTCTCGGCCTCGTCGGCGAGCGACACGCCGGTCCAGCACGTGCCCAATCCGTGCAGGCGGGCGGCGAGCATGAACGACCATGTCGGCGGATGGACGCTGGCCAGCAGGTTGGTGTGGCGGTGAAGCGGCTCATCGTCGACGCGGCCCAGGCCGCAGGCCAGGACGATCGCCGGCGCGCGGTGGAGTTTCTGCGAGAGGTGGTCGGCCGAGCGCGCCGTGCGCTGCTGCTGGGCGTCGGCCTCCGGGTCTTCGCGCCGGACCTTGCCGATGTAGCCCGCCGACTCGCGGTAGACGGCGTAGGCGCGGCGGTAGGCGTCGCCGAGCGCCGCGCGGCGCTCCTCGTCGGTCACGATCACGAACTGGATCGGGAACTTGTGTGACCCCGACGGGGCCTGCAGCGCCAGCGCGACACAGGCCCGGAGGACGTCGCGCGGCACGGGACGCTCGAAGTCCAGGCGGCGGCGGACGGCCCGGGTCGTGGTCAGCAGCTCCTCGCCGGAGAGCCCGAGGTGCTCGACGATCGCGCTCACCGGCGCAGCTCCAGATCCCAGCGCTCGGTGCTGACGTGCACGTATCCCGAGCGCACCGTCTTCATCAACGCCTCGACCTCCGACAGCTCCGGCGAGCTCAGCGCGTAGTCGCGGCGCACCGGGCCGGCGGCGCGCATCGCTTCGATGTCGGCCATCGGGATCAGCGCGCGCAGGATCAGCTCGTCGTCGTCGGCGCCCGTGCCGTGGCGGGCTCGCAGCTCCTCCAGCGTCGGCTCCTCGAGCGGGCTCGCCACGATCTCGCCGGCGCGGCGGCTGCCGAGGATCCGGTCCAGGACGCCGCCCTCGATCGGGGCGGGCGGCGTGCCGTAGTGGCCGGCGGCGTAGGCCACCACCTCGTCGGGGACCAACGTGTAGCGGTCGCCGGAGACCACGTTGAGGACGGCCTGCGTGCCGACGAGCTGACTCAGCGGCGTCGCCATCACCGGCCAGCCGAGGTCGCGACGGACGGCTCCGGTCTCGGCCAGGACCTCTTGCAGGCGGTGGGTCATCCCGTGCTGCTCGAGCTGGGCCTTCAGCGTGCCGACCATCCCGCCGGGGACCTGGTGGGTGACGTTGAAGAGGTCGTACTCGCTGACCTGGTCGACGAGGTAGCCCGCGGCCCGGCCGACCTGGCGGAAGTGCTCCTCGACCGGTGCCAGCAGCGACGTGTCGATGCGGTGCGTGCACCCCATCAGCTCGAGGTTGCGCACCACGCTCTCGGTCGACGGCACCGACGGTCCGTTGGCCATCGAGCGCGATGCCGTGTGCAGGATGTGCACCCCGTGGCGGACCGCCTCCACGTACGCCAGCCCCGACGTGCCCATCAGGTTGTTGGAGTGGAACTCGACGGGCTTGCCGGCCGCCGCGGCGACGATGCGCGGCATGAGCGTGCGCAGCCGGTCGACGTCCAGCACGCCGGCCGTGTCGTAGAACAGCACCGTGTCGATGTCCGGCACCGCCGCGATCTCGGCCGTGCGCTCCGCGAGGTAGTCGTCGGTGTGGATCGGCGACAGGCTGAAGAAGACCGTGCCGGCGACCTCGGATCCGTACTCCTTGGCGATCCGCGCCAGGCGCCGGAAGTTCTCGACGCCGTAGAGGACGTCGTAGAGCCAGTAGGAGCGGACGCCGTGCTCGTTGAGGCGGCGCATCCACGTGTCCATCAGCGCAGGCGGCGTGATGCCGAAGGACACGGCCGCGTTGCCGCGCATCCCGCCGCGCACCGGCGTGCGGTGCACCGCGCCGCGCAGGAGGTCCAAGCCCGCCCACGGGTCCTCGCGGCAGTACTTGATCAGCACCTCGAAGTACGAGCTCGCCGCCGCATCGATCGTTCGGAAGCCCGTGCGATCCAGGACATCGGCGACCGGCAGCGCCATTCCGGCCTGCATGCGCATGCCCCACAGGCTCTGCTGGCCGTCGCGCATCGTCGCATCGAGCAGCTCAACGTGGGCCATGCGCCAGGCTCTCCCGCAGGGTCTTCTTGAGGATCTTGCCCGCGGAGTTGCGCGGCAGCTCGGCCAGGACGTGGTAGCTGCGCGGACGCTTGTGGCGCGCGATGCGCTCCTGGCAGCGCTGGTCCAGCGCGGCGGCGTCAAGCGTGGCGCCGGGCTCGGCCACGACGAACGCGGCGACCACCTCGCCCCACTCGGGATCGGGCAGGCCGACGACCGCGACCTCGGCGACGGCGACATCGCCGATCAGGACATCCTCGACCTCGCGCGGGTCGACGTTGTGGCCGCCGGTGATGACCACGTCCTTGGCACGGTCGACGAGCGTCAGGTGGCCGTCGGCGTCAACGCGGCCGAGGTCGCCGGTGTGCAGCCAGCCGTTGCGCAACGCCGTCGCGCTGGCCTCGGGGTCGTCGAGGTAGCCGGCCATCACCGTGGGCGCCGCGACGATCACCTCGCCGACCTCGTCGTGCGGCAGCTCGCGGTCGGCGTCGTCGACGACGCGCACGCGCGTGGCCCAGCGCGCGACGCCCACCGAGCCCAGCACGCGCTCGTCGCCCGCCGCCGCCGCCGCCGCGATCGCGGCCGGCGGATTTGCCGTGATCGTGCACGGGCTCTCGCCCTGGCCGTAGCCGTTCCAGACGCGCGGCCCCAGCGCGCCCACGCCGGCGCGCAGGTCATCGGGGTGCACCGGGGCGGCGCCGACGAGCACGGTGCCGATCCGGTCCACCCGGCCGGCGGCGACCGCGGGCGACGCGCTCAGGCGCCGCAGCAGCGTGGGCGGCACGAAGAACGTCGAGCGGGTGCCGGCCGCGACCAAGTCCATCACCTCGCCGACCTCGCCGAACGGCAGCACGCGGTCGTCGCCGTCCACGACGCGCACGCGGGTGGCCCAGCGCGGAACGCCGACCGAGCCCAGGACGCGCTCGTCGCCCTCGGCCACCGCGGCCGCGATCGCCGCCGGCGGGTTGGCGGTGATCGTGCACGGGCTCTCGCCCTGGCCGTAGCCGTTCCAGACCCGGGGACCGAGCGCGCGGACGCCGGCGCGCAGGTCGTCGGGACTCACCGGCGCCGCGCCGACGAGCACCGTGCCGATGCGGTCCACCGGCGCGCCGGCCAGCGCGGGCGACGCGCTGAGGCGCCGCAGCAGCACGGGCGGGACGAAGAACGTGGACCGCGTGCCGGCCGCGACG
>JAXDHL010000576.1:0-3433 GCA_034664525.1 Solirubrobacteraceae bacterium | reverse complement strand
GATCGTGGTTCCGCCGTGGCAGGAGATTCCCGCTGCCTGAGCGATCGCGGCGATCCGCTGGACCGGCCGCAGGCCTCCGCACTTGGCGATCTTCACCGCCAGCACCGATGCGGCGAGATGGCGTGCGACGCGGGCGGCGACGTGTGGCGTGAGGATGCTCTCGTCGGCCATCAGGGGCACATGTAGGCGCTCAGTGAGCCTGGCCATGCCGTCCAGGTTCCAGGCCGGCAGCGGCTGCTCGATCAGGTCGATCCCGGCGTCTTGGAGTGCCGGTAGCCAGCGGGTGGCGGTCTGCTCATCCCAGGCTCCGTTGAGATCGACGCGCAGGCTTGTGGCGCTGGCCAGCGCGGCCGCGATCCGGCCGATGCGCGCGACGTCAGCGGCCGGTTCCCCGGCGCCCATCTTGAGCTTGAAACTGTGATGTGACCCGGATGCGAGCTTGTCCTCGATCTCCCGGATGACAATCTCGGCGGGCTCAGCCCCGAGGGCCCAGGTGACTGAGATTCGATCCCGGTACAGGCCGCCCAGCAGCTCATACAGGGGGACCGACAGCGCCTTTCCGCGGGCATCCCAGAGCGCCATCTCGACAGCCGCCTTGGCGAACTGGGCACCGGCGATCGTGCGGTCGAGCGAGGCTGCCACGGCGCTCACGCGGGATGCATCCTGGCCGGTGAGCAGCGGTGCGATGTAGTAGTCGATCAGCGCCTTGATGCCCTCAATCGACTCACCGCCCCACCACGGGCCGCCGGGCACGACGGCCTCGCCGATGCCCTCGATCCCGTCGCTGGTGACCAGCCGGACGATCACCATGCTCTGGCGCGTCATGGTGGTCACCGAGAAGCGGTGCGGCCGAAGCAGCGGAACGTCGACCAGCGTGGTGCTCAGCGACTCGATTCGCAGCCCGAGCGGCTCGGCGCCGACGGCGCCGGACGTGGGGGCGCTCATGCTGGAACCGTCTGCCGGGCGGGCTCCAGCACGAAGTCGTAGCTCGCCTGCCACTTGGCGTCGTCGTGCTCGAGCGCCAGCACGAGGCCGTCTCTGACCGCGTTGGCGACGTCGTCGTCGAGGTATTCGCCGCCGGCGAAGTACAGCTGGGAGGTGAGCTCCTCGCGTTGGGGCGCGCGCACCTTCAGGTGCAGGTGGGCGGGCCGGAAGCAGTGGCGCCCAAGGCCGGAGAGCACGCGTCCGGTCGGGCCGTGCTTCGGGATCTCGTACGGCGGCGGGAGGATCGTCTGGACCTCGAATGACCCGTCCTCGCCGGTGTGCAGTCGTCCACGCAGGTTCCAGTCGGGAATGCCGGGGTGAATGTTCGAATACAGCCCGTCTGCGTCGGCGTGCCAGATGTCCAGCTCGGCACCGGCCAGTGGCGCTCCTTCGGTCGAGAAGACGGTGCCGCGGAAGACGAGTGGCTCGCCTTGTTCGTCCGGCCGCTGGGGCATGACGCAGGGCGCCTGGAGATGGGGGGCTCCGGGCAGGTAGAACGGCCCCTCGATCGCCGCCGGACTCCCCACGCGTCCGAAGTTGATTGCGTCGGTCGCCTCGGCCTCAAAGAACACGTCGAACAGCAGTGACTCCTCGCCCTCCTTGATCGAGGCGATGATGAGATCGGTCGCCGCCCGGTATTCGTCGTGGGTGACTTGGTGCTTGCGGAAGAGCTCGAGGAGCGTGCGTTCGATGTCCTCGACCACTTCCAGCACACGCTGATTGCTCATGGATGCCTCCTCCGGCTAGAGCTGTCGACCAGACGGGGTGTCGTCGTCATGCCCATGTTGTACGCTGTGCGGACACTGACGCCGCAGTGCGTACCGACGGGATGGCACTTTTGGGCCACCGGCCGACGCGAACCCCAGGACCGGATGCCAAAGCAACCCGAAGAACGCGACCAGATCCGCTCGCTCGTGCGCGGACTCGACGTGATCCTCGCCTTCTCGCAGAATCGGCCGCGGATGAGCTTGTCGCAGATGGCCGAGGCGACCGGGCTCAGCCGGCCGACCGCGCGGCGGATCCTGCTGACCCTCGAGGCCCACGGGTACGTGCGCAGCGACGGGAAGACGTTCGCGTTGACGCCGCGGGTGCTGGCGCTTGGATATGCCTATCTGAGCTCACTCAACCTCACCGCGATCGCCCAGCCCTACATGGAGCGCGTCGTCGAGCGCACGCAGGAGGGTTGCTCGCTGGCCACGCTCGACGCGACCGAGGTCGTCTACGTGACGCGCGTGTCCACGCACCGGATCAGCAGCATCACGCTCGCGACCGGCACGCGCCTGCCGGCGCACGCCACCTCGATGGGACACGTGCTGCTCGCCGGCCTGAGCGAATCGGAGCTTGAGCATTACCTCGCGCAAGCCGCCCTGCGGCCGCTCACCGGCTACACGATCACGCGGCGCGAGGAGCTGATCACCCGGCTAGAGCTGGTCCGCGCGCAGGGCTACGCGATCGTCGACCAGGAACTCGAGCGTGGTCTCCGCTCAGGTGCCGCCCCGGTGAAAGACTCCAATAACAGGGTGATCGCCGCGCTGGCGCTCTCCGCCGTGACGGCGACCACGGACGCACAGACCTTCCGCGAACACCACGTCGCGATCCTGGTCGAGGCCGCCCTTCAGATCAGTCACGACCTCGGCGCCGATTTCAGCGCGAAGAACGGCGGTTGAGCACACGATGAACCACTGGCCCACCTACGCCGAACTGCTCGAGCGCGACGACGGCCCCCCCGGCTCGGCGTGGGGCGTATTCGGCCGCGACGACGAGCTCGGAACGCTGAACCATCTGACCGCCGACGTCGTGCGGGAGGCGACCTCGCTGGTCAAGAGCGGCGAGGTCCTCAACCTCGACCTGCCACTCGACGCCTTCCAGCAAGCGCTGATCCCGACCCGCAAACCCCTCCACCACACGCTGTTCGCCGGCAACCCATTTCACCGCGACGAGGTCCTCGACAGCTTCTACACCCAAGCCGCCAGTCAGCTCGACGGGCTGCGTCACATTGGCCATCCCGAGTTCGGCTTCTACAACGGCGCAGACCCTGAGCGCTTCACCGCGGGCGAGCCGTTCCTCGGCATCAATCGGTATGCCGAGCACGGCATCGTCGGCCGCGGCGTGCTCGTCGACGTGGACCGCCACCTCCGCCTTCAGGGCACGCCACTCGACCACGCGAGCGGCGAGGCGATCCCGATCTCGGTCGTCGCGGAGACCGCCCATGCGCAGCAGGTGGAGCTCCGTTCCGGCGACATCCTCATGATCCGCACCGGCTGGGTTCGCTACCACCTGTATGAACGCGACGCCGAGCAGCGCAAGCACGACATCCGAGCACTGCGCAGCACAGGACTCCAACCCAGTCATGAAACGGTCGCATGGCTCTGGAACAACCGCTTCTCCGTCGTCGGCATGGACAACCTCGCCGTGGAGGTCTGGCCCGCACGCCCCGAGTCGCCGTTCC
>JAXDHL010000575.1:0-2983 GCA_034664525.1 Solirubrobacteraceae bacterium | reverse complement strand
GAACTCGACGGCATCCTCCACGCCCGAGGGACGCCGCTTGCCGGTGTGCCACTGGTACTCGTCGTCGGCCTCGTCGGGCCGCTTGGAGGTCTCTTCGCTCATCTCATCCTCCGATGGGCGCTCGCGGATTAGCGCCCCAGAACACCTGGGTGCCGAGCATGCCGATCAGGTGGACCAGCACGATGTTGAGAACCATCGACTTCGCGGTGGCGGTGCCGACCCCGACCGGGCCGCCCGATGCCGTGTAGCCGTAGTAACAGCCGACAAGGACGATCACGGTCGCCATGACCATCGCCTTGATCAAGCTGAATAAGAGATCGGGTGGGTTCTGGAACATCCAGAAGATCAGCGAGTAGCCGCCACTCGAAACCTCGCCTATCTGTTCCACCACCGCCAAATAGGAGGCTAGGAAGCCCGCGCCGATGCCGGCGAGATAGACGAAGGGGAGCACCAGCCAGGACGCGATCAGGCGCGTCGCGCAGAGGAAGGTCATCGAGGAGATGCCCATGACCTCGAGCGCGTCGATCTCGTCGGAGATCCGCATGCTGCCGAGCTCGGCGACGATGCCGGTGCCGACCTTGGCGGCCATCATGTAGCCGAAGGCGTAGGGGATCAGCTCGCGCAGGTCGCACCAGGCGGCGAATACCCCGGCGTAGGCCGGAGCGCCGGTCGCGCGGTTGAAGTACGCGGCCTCGATGCCGCATTGCAGGCCGATGATGAACGTCAGGCCCCAGATCACGAGCGTGCTGGACAGGATCAGCACGCCGGCCTGGCGCAGCGCCTCGCCGAAGTACTTGAAGACCTTGAGGCCGAAGACCTCGCCCACCACCCGGCTGGAGAAGCGGATGATGTCGCCGAACGTCGCGAGCCAGTCGCGCGGGACTGCGAGCCAGTCGTTCACTTGATGTTGAGGAAGTCGGGGTGGGTCGCGAGCAGCGTCTGCGTGAACACGTAGTTGAACGCGAAGACACCGAGCGTCGAGATGACCACGGCCTGGTTGACCGCGCGGCCCACGCCCGCGGCGCCGCCAGAGGCCGTCATGCCCTTGTAACAGCAGACGACCGCGATGATCGCGCCGAACAGCGTGCACTTCAGGACCGAGCCCCAGAGGTCGGGGATGCTCGCGTTGGTCAGCAGGTTGGCGAAGAACGGGCCGACGGGCTGCTGGTTGACGCCGTTGGCGACGAGGCCGCCGAAGATGCCGAAGAGCACGGCGAAGACGTCGAACATCCCCGTGACCAGCATCAGCGCGAGGAAGCGCGGCACGACGAGGTTCTTCACCGGGTCCACGCCGAGCACCTGCAAGGCGTCGAGCTCCTCGCGGATCTTGCGCGCGCCGAGGTCGGCGGTGATCGCGGTGCCGGCCACGCCGGCGAGCACGATCGCGGTCACGAACGGGGCGAACTCGCGGATCGAGGCCAGGACGAAGAAGCCGCCGAGGCGGTCATTGGCGCCGAACAGCGTGAGGAAGTTGGAGGCCTGCAGGCCGGGCGCCGCGTAGCCGAACGCGATCGTCGAGATCATCAGCGGGAACCAGCACAGCCGCAGCGCGAACAGGAACTGCTGGACGAATTCGCCGCCGTACGGGTAGGGCGGACGGACCGCGGAGACGATCGTCTTCCCCGTAAGGATCATCATGTCGCCCACCTCCTCCAGCAATCCCTTTGCCGGAAGGAAGACGCGATCGGCAGCGCTGCGAACCAAGTCTCTCCCTCTCCTTCACTGCGTCCGCAGGCCTGCGGAGCGCGAAGGTTATGCCACGGCCATGCACCGGCTCAAACGAGAACCGTCGCGCTTACTTGCGCAAACGGGCCAGGATCATCACGTCGACCCGCCTCCCGCGCTCCAGATTGCGGCCGATCATCACGCCCTCCTCGGTGAAGCCGAGCGACGTGGCGAGCGCCCGCGCGGCGCCGTTGTCGGGGGTCGTGGTGATCTCGATCCGCGCGAACTCGAGCTCCTCGAAGGCCCATTCGACGAGCAGCGAGACCGCTTTGGCGCCCACGCCCTGGCCGCGGGCGGAGGGCACGAGCCAGTAGCCGATCTCGGCCCGCTTGTGCCGCCACGCCAGCGTGTGCAGCATCACGTGACCGAGGAACGGGCGCCTGGTCTCGTCGGTCACGGCCAGGCCGAGGAACTCGCCCCGGGCCCGGAGCCCGGGTTGGCGGGCGATGAAGCGACGCACCCCGTTCTCCGTCGGGTCCTCCTCGGCGCCGATCACGATCCCCAGTTCGGGGTCCTCGCGGAACGCCGCCGCGAACGGCCCGGCGTCGCGCGCACGCAGCCGCCGGAGCGCGATTCCCTCGCGCTCGAGGCCTTCTGGGACGGGTAGGGACGGCACTGCCGCGCGAGCGTAACGAGCGGTGTAACGTCACGCCTCGCCGATGCGCCGCACCGTCCTCCTGCTGGCCGTGATCGCCATCGCCGGCTGCGGCGGCGGTGCGCGTCAAGACGCCGACGAGCCCGACGGGACGTTCAAGGTCGAGGTCGTCGGCGCGTCGTTCCCGGCACGCCAGCACATCGCTCAGAGCGTCCGCCTGCGCCTGCGCGTGCGCAACGCCGACCAGCGCACCCTGCGCGACGTGGCCGTGACCGTCGAGACCAAGGGCGCCGGCACGAACGCCCCGTCCGCCTTCGGCCAGCGCGCGAGCGGCACCGGGCAATCGGACTCCGACCGGCCGGTCTGGGTGCTCGACGACGGGCCGTTGGGCGGCGACACCGCCGACGTGAACACCTGGTCGGCGGGAACGCTGCGCGCCGGCGAGACGCGCGAGCTGACCTGGCGCCTGGTGGCGGTCAAGGCCGGCACCTACTCGATCGGCTACCGCGTCTCGCCCGGGTTGACGGGCCGCGCGCGCGCCGCGAACGGCCACACGAGCGGCAGTTTCGACGTGACGATCGCCGACGAGCCCGTACCCGCCCGGGTCGGGGCGGGCGGCGAGGTCGTGCGCGGCGAGGAGCCCGGCGGCAACTAGTACACGCG
>JAXDHL010000574.1:0-14118 GCA_034664525.1 Solirubrobacteraceae bacterium | reverse complement strand
TGCTGCTCTCCCCCGGTGCCGGGCTGATCGTCTTCGGCCTCTCGGAGTCCGAGTCCCACGGCGGCTTCGGGTCGCCGATCGTCTGGCTGCCGGTCGTCGTCGGCTTCCTGCTGGTGTACGGCTTCGTGCGCCACGCGCGTCGCGCACCGCGGCCGCTGATCGACATCGGCCTGTTCCGCAACCCGGCGTTCTCGGCGGCGTCGCTGACGACGTTCATGCTCGGCGGCGCCCTGTTCGGGGTGATGATCATCCTGCCGCTCTACTACCAGCTGGCGCGCGGCGAGTCGGCCTTGACCGCCGGCCTGCTGATGGCGCCGCAGGGGCTGGGCGCGGCGATGGCGATGCCCTTGGCGGGACGGCTGACCGACCGCATCGGCGGCGGCCGGGTCGCGCTGGTCGGGCTGGTCATCATGACGGTCGGGACGATCCCGTTCGCGTTCGTCGGCGCCCACACGCCGTACGCCCTGCTGGGCGGGCTGCTGGTGGTCCGCGGGTTCGGCCTCGGCTCGACGATGATGCCGACGATGGCGGCCGCCTACGCGAGCCTGTCGCGCGAGGCGGTGCCACGGGCGACCTCGGCCATCAACGTGCTGCGGCAGGTCGGCGGCTCGCTCGGGACCGCGGTACTCGCCGTCGTGCTCCAGCACGAGATCGCCACGCAGGTGCCCGCGGGCAGCGGCGCCGGGGTCGGCGGCACGCTCGCGCCGCTGTCCGATGCCATGCGAGTCCGCGTCGCCGTGCCGCTGGCGGACGCCTTCGCGCACACGTTCTGGTGGGCGATCGGGATGTCGGTGCTCGCGCTGCCCGCCGCGGTCGTGCTCGCGCGGACGACCAGCCGCGGGCGCGCCGTCGAGCAGTTCGACGAGGCCAAGGCACCCACCTACGAGCACGCCTGACGCCCGGATCCGGGCGTATCCCGGTGTAGTGTCGCGGGGCGTGAGCGAGCGCCCCGCCCCCGGCTGGTACCCCGACCCGCAGACGCCCGGCGCCCAGCGCTGGTGGGACGGCACCGCCTGGACCGCCCACGTGGCCGAGCCGCGGGCCGGCGTGCCGGCGCCGGCGGTGTCGTCGGACAGCCGCAACTGGGCGGTGGCCGCCCACCTGTCGGCGCTCGCGGCGATGATCGTGGCGCTCGCGTTCCTCGGCCCGCTCGTGGTCTACCTGGTCAAGAAGGACGAGGACCCGTTCGTGCGCGACCATTCCGCCGAGGCCCTGAACTTCCAGCTCTCGTGGCTGCTCTACGGCCTCGTCGGGGGTTTCGTGCTCGTACTGCTGATCGTGCTGATCGTCGGCCTCGTGCTGATCCCGCTCGCGATCGCCGCCGCGGTCGCGTGGCTCGTGCTGATCGTCGTCGCCGCCGTCCACGCCGGGCGCGGTGAACGCTACCGCTACCCGTTGACGATCCGCTTCGTCTCCTGATGGCGCCCGCGCTGCGCTACGAGGTCGACGGGCGGATCGCCCGCATCACGCTCGACCGCCCGCGGTCCGGCAACGCGATCACCGCGGCGATGCCCGGCGAGCTGGCGGCGGCGGTCGAGGCCGCCGACCTGGACCCGAACGTGCACTGCATGCTGCTCTCGGGGGCCGGCCCGGGGTTCTGCGGCGGCTACGACCTCGCCGACTGGGCCGAGCACTTCCTCGCGGGCCCCGGAAGCCCCGACGACGGCGAGCCGCTGGCGCCGAACTCCGTGGCCGCCCAGGCCCGCAACCACGACCCGGACCGGATCTGGGACCCGATGGTCGACTACCAGGGGATGTCGCGCAACGTGCGCGGTTTCATGTCGCTGATGCGCGCGGACAAGCCGGTGATCTGCAAGGTCCACGGCTTCTGCGTCGCCGGAGGGACCGACATGGCGCTGTGCTCGGACCTGCTCGTGATCGCCGCCGACGCGAAGATCGGCTACCCGCCGGCGCGCGTCTGGGGCTCCCCCACGACCGCGGTGTGGGCGGCGCGGATCGGCGTCCAGCGCGCGGCGCGGCTGCTGTTCACCGGCGACTGCCTGAGCGGGGCCGAGGCGGCCGAGTGGGGCCTGGCGATCGAGGCGCCCGCGGCGGCCGAGCTCGACGCGCGGGCCGAGGATCTCGCGCAGCGCGTCGCCCGGCTGCCGGTCAACCAGCTGATCATGATGAAGCTGCTGCTCAACCAGGCGCTGCTGGGCGGCGGCGGGCTGCACGCCACGCAGACGCTCGGCACGATCCTCGACGGCATCACCCGCCACACCCCCGAGGGGCACGCGTTCCGGGCCCGCGCCGCCGAGGCGGGCTGGCGCCAGGCCGTCCGCGAGCGCGACGAGCCGTTCGGCGACTACGGCCGCCGGTAGCCCCCGCCGCCGCCGGCTCAGCGCAGCACGAAGCCGGTGCCGAGCGGATCGTCCGGGTCGAGCGTGAAGCGGTGCTCACCGGTCGGGAATGCGGTTCCCTCCACCTCGACGATCACGCCGCCGTCGGCGGTCCGCTCGGCCACGCGGGCGAGGAACGTGGTCCCGATGATCGACTCGTGGCGCAACGGGCCGTCGAGCAGCGCGACCCGCGCGCAGGTGCCCGATCCGCACGGCGAGCGGTCGACCTCGCCGTCGGCGAACACGGCCACGTTGCGCTGGTGTCCGGGTCCGAGCTCCTCCCACAGGATCGTCCCGTAGATCCCGGACAGGCGCTCATCGGGCGCCCAGCGGGCGACCGCGGTCCCGTCGAGTGCGGCCTTCACCCGCCGACCGGCGGCGATCAGCGCCGGAAGGTCGCCCGGTGTGACCCGCAGGCCGAACGCCGCCGCCGGGACCGACGCGTACAGCGCGCCGGCGAACGCCACGTCGATCGCCACGCCATCGACGTCGATCGCGCGCGCGACCACCGACGACCGCACGTTGCGGAACGTCACCGCCTCGACGCGGCCACCGCGGCAGCGCACGCGCGCCGTCACGCGGCCGGACGGGACGTCGACGACCACGTCGGTCTCGCCGTCCGGGTCGGCGGCGACCCGCCCCGAGCGCACCGCCCACGCACCGAGCGCGATCGTGCCGTGACCGCAGGCGGTCGAGAAGCCGTCCTTGTGCCAGAACAGCACCCCCAGGTCGGCGCCGCCGTCGTCGGGCGGGACGAGGAAGCCGCCGTACATGTCGGCATGGCCGCGCGGCTCGTGGCACAGCAGCCGCCGGACGCCGTCGACCGCCGGGTCGGCCATCGCGCGCACGCGCCGCTCGGCGACCGTGGCACCCGCGATCTCGGGCACGCCGTCGAGGACGATCCGGAACGGCTCGCCGGCCGTGTGCCAATCGGTGGTGGTGACCTCCATCGCCCGCCATCATGCCGATCCGTGTCGGCCGTCTCGATCCACGGGGCGGACCAGATCCTGCGCCCGCCGCAGGACGGTCTCCCCTATCTGCGCCACGATCGCGCCGGCGACCTCACGCTCGAACCGGGCGCCGTGCGCGTCGAGGGCGGCCGGATCGCCGGCTTCGAGCCGGATGCCGGCGCCGCGGTGCAGATCGACGCCGCGGGCGGCGCGGTGGTGCCGGGCTTCGTCGACTGCCGTACCGCCCTCCCGTTCGCCTGGGCGCCGGACGCGAGCGACGCCACGATCCTGCGCCAGTCGCGCGAGCTGGCCGCCGAGATGCTGCGCGACGGGACGACCGCGCTCGAGCTGCGCGGCGCCGGGCCGCGTGGGCTGCGCCTGGCCGCCCGGCTCGCCGGGACCGCGCAGCAGGCGACCGCGATCACCGCCGCCGTCGGCCCCGAGGAGCTCGCCCGCGCGGTCGCCGAGAGCCGCGCACGCGCGCTCAGCCTGCCCGCCGAGCAGGTGCGCGAGCACGGCCGTCTGGCCCGGTCGCACGACGTTTGGCTGCGCGTCGACGCCGGCGAGGAGGTGCTGCCGGCGCTCGGGTTCGGCGCCCGTGCGGTCGAGGGCCTGACCGAGCTGCGCGCGGCCGACATCGCCCCGCTGGCCGACGCCGAATCTGCCGCGGTGCTGCTGCCGGTCGCCGAGCTGCTGCATGCCGAGCACCTGGCGCCGGGGCGACGGCTCGCCGACGCGGGCGCCATCTGCGTGCTGGCGACCGGCTGCGACCCGCGCGAGTCGCCGTCCGCGTCGCTGCCGCTGGCGATCGGGCTCGCCGCGCGCCTCTACGGCTGGAGCGCGTGCGAGGCGCTGCTGGCCTGCACACTCAACGCGGCCTGGGTGCTCGGGCTGCACGACACGCTCGGGTCGCTCGAGCCGGGCAAGCACGCCGACCTGCTCGTGCTCGACGGCCCGGTCGAGGCGCTCCCGCACCGGCTCGGCCGCAGCCCGGTGGCGGTCGTCATCCGCTCAGGCGAGCTCGTCCACGTGCGCGCGGACCAGGCGTGGCGCGTGACCGGCGCGTAGGTCCGCTCGCACCAGCTCGCGCGCCGGGAACGGATATCCGTCGATACCTACACTTCGGCAGGTGGCGTTCCAGCGCGGCATCGACGGGTCCGATCCGATCCGCCACCCGGATGGCACGCACGAGGTCGAGCGCCGGATCGGGCGCGCATCGCACGTGGCGACGGGAACGCTGGCCTGCCCGGCGTGCGACGCACCGGTCGCCCCGGCGCCCGGTGGCATGTCGCCTGCCGACGCCGTCCGCTGCCCGTTCTGCAGCACCCCCGGCCGCGTGCGCGACTTCCTCACGCTGGGCGAGCCGACGCGCCCCGCGCGGGTCGTCGTCCGGCTGGCGCCGTTGCCACGAGCTCGCTAGCCCGGAGCTCCGCCCGGTTGCCTGGGCGCTTCGCAAGTGGGTACCGTGGTGTCACATGAGCGATGTCGAGCACACCACTGCTCTGGCCGTCGAGGAGAAGCTCAAGCTGGTCAAGTCGCTGCGGCGCTTCGACATGGTCTTCTTCACGATCTGCGCATTCGTGGGGCTGGACACGCTGGGGACGGTGGCCTCCAACGGCGCCCAGGGGTTCACCTGGCTGGTCGTCCTCGCCGTCGTCTTCGTCCTGCCGTACGCGCTCGTGATGGCGGAGGTGGGGAGCGCATTCACCCAGGAGGGCGGCCCGTACGAGTGGACCAAGCTCGCCTTCGGCCGGCTCCACGGCGCCATCGCCGCGGTCCTGTACTGGGTCACCAACCCGCTCTGGGTCGGGGGGTCGCTGGCCTTCATCGCGACCCAGGCATGGAGCGACAACCTGTTCAAGATCCACGCCGGAACCGTTGGCGACTACGTCTTCAAGCTGCTGTTCGTGTGGCTGTCGATCGGCGTGGCGATCGTGTCGCTGCGCCGTGGCAAGTGGATCCCCAACGCCGGGGCGTTCATGCGCGTGATCGTGATGGGCTTCTTTACGCTGACGGTCGTCGTCTACGCGTTCGACCACGGCGTCCACGGCTTCCCGGCATCCGAGCTCAAGCCGACCGGGATCGTCTTCCTGGCGCTGGTGCCCCTGCTGCTGTTCAACTACGTCGGCTTCGAGCTGCAGAACGGCGCCGCCGAGGAGATGGAGAACCCGCAGAAGGACGTCCCGCTGTCCGTCATGCGCAGCGCGATCGCGGGCGTCCTGCTCTACGCGATCCCGGTCTTGGGGATCATCCTCGTGCTGCCGGCCAAGGCGGTGACCGGGATCGGCGGCTTCCTGGACGCGGTGACGACGGTGTTCGGCGTCTACGGCTCGGCGACGGGGTTCCTGCTCGACGTCATGACGCTGTGCTTCGTCGGCACGCTGCTGACCTCGGGCGCGGTGTGGATGATCGGCAGCGACCGGATCCTCGCGGTGGCCGCCTACGACGGCGCCTTCCACGGCTACTTCGGCAAGTTCAACCGGACGTTCGGCACGCCGGTGCGCGTCAACGTGATGTCCGGGATCGTCGCGTCGATCTTCACCGTGCTCGCCATCTCGGCGTTCAAGGGCGGGACGGACTCGAAGTTCGTCGTCGTGCTCACGATCGCCATCTCGACGACCCTGATCTCCTACCTGTGGATCTTCCCGGCGGCCGTCCGGCTGCGCCGGCTGTATCCGCACGTCCCGCGCCCGTACCGCGTGCCCGGCGGCCCGACCGGGCTGCGGGTGGCAGGCGCGCTGATCACGATCTGGGTGGCGCTCGGCAGCTGGGTGGCGGTCTTCCCCGGCACGCTCGAGAAGCTGTTCGGCCTCAAGTACGACTTCAAGGGGACCTGGGGCGTCTCGCAGGGCACCTACGAGACGCTCACGCTGTCGACGCTCGCGGTGATCGTGGTGATCGCGCTGGTCGGGTACGCGTCCGGCAAGGGCGTGCGCGCGCGGATCGTCGACGTCCCGCTCGAACCCGAGCCGGCGCCCCGCTGACTCAGGCTCAGGCCGGCAGCGTCCCCTCGACCCAGCGCTCGCCGCCGTCCTCGATCTCCTTCTTCCAGATCGGCGCCTCGGCCTTGACGCGGTCGATCACCGCGCGGGCGCCGGCGAACGTCTCCCCCCGGTGGGCGCCGGAGGCGGCCACGAGCACCGATGGCTCGGACAGCGGCACGCTGCCGATCCGGTGCTCGACGGCGACCGCCACCAGGCCGTGCCGCTGCGCCTCCTCGGCGCAGATCGCGCGCAGGCGCGGCTCGGCCATCTCCGCGTAGGCCTCGTACTCGAGCCGCTCGACCTCGCGGGTCACGCCCTCGAAGACGACCACCGCGCCGGCGCGCGGATCGCGGACGAGCGCCGACACGGCCGCGACGTCGAGCGGCTGGGAGGTGACGCGCGCCGCCCGCACGACGTCGTCGCCGGCGCCGCCGCTGACGGGCGGGATCAGCGCCACCTCGTCGCCCGCCCGCACCGGCGCGCCGCCATCGGCGTACTCGCGGTTGACGGCCACGATGAACGACCGCGCCGGCATTCCGCCGACGGGCGTCCCCTCCAGCGCCGCCAGCAGGTCGGCGACCGTGCCCGCCTCGGGGACGTCGATGTCGAGCGTGCTGGCGCCGGCGCGCTCGCGCAGACCGGCGAAGAGGCGGATCGTGAGCTGCATGGCTTGGCCCGAAGCCTAGACTTGCCCGCGGTGGAGGGATCGCTCACGCACCTGGACGAGGACGGGACCGCCCGCATGGTGGACGTGTCCGCCAAGCCGCAGACCGAGCGCTGGGCGCGCGCCCGCGCCGTCGTGCGGATGACGCCGGAGACCGCGCTGCGCGTGGTCGCCGGGGACACGCCGAAGGGCGACGTGATCGGCGTCGCGCGGATCGCCGCCATCCAGGCGGCCAAGCGGACGGCGGAGCTGATCCCGCTCTGCCACCAGCTCGCGCTCTCCCATGTCGACTGCGACAGCTGCGTCGACGTCGACGAGGGCACGGTCACGCTGACCACCGAGGCCCGCACGGTCCACGGCACCGGCGTGGAGATGGAGGCGCTGACCGCGGCATCGGTCGGCGCGCTCACCGTCTATGACATGGTCAAGGGCGTCGAGAAGGGCGTGACGATCGAGCAGGTCGCGCTGCTGGACAAGACGGGCGGCAAGTCCGGTGACTGGCACCGCGGCTGACGGCGATCCGTTCGCGCCGCTGATCGACGGCCACGGCCGGCCGATCGGCGACGTGCGCATCTCGGTCACCGACCGCTGCAACTTCCGCTGCCAGTACTGCATGCCGGCCGAAGGGCTGCCGTGGCTGGAGCGCGAGGCCGTGCTGTCCTACGAGGAGCTGGCCCGGATCGTCGGCGTGCTGGCCCGCATGGGCGTCCACGACGTCCGCCTGACCGGCGGCGAGCCGCTCGCTCGCCGGAAGCTGTCGCGGCTGGTCGAGATGGTCGCCGCCGACCCCAACGTCCACGACCTGAGCGTGACCACCAACGGCTTCCTGCTGCGCCGCCAGCTCCCGGACCTGGTCGCCGCCGGGCTGAAGCGGCTGAACGTGTCGCTCGACAGCCTGGCCAGGGACCGCTTCTTCGAGCTCACCCGCCGCGACGCGCTCGAGGAGGTGCTGCTCGGGCTCGAGGCCGCCGAGGCCTACCCCGAGCTGCGCCCGATCAAGGTCAACGCGGTCGCGCTGCGCGACTTCACCGAGGACGAGGCGCTGCGCTTCGCCGAGCTCGCGCGGCGCAAGCCCTACGAGGTGCGCTTCATCGAGTTCATGCCGCTCGACGCCGATCGCAGCTGGGGCCCGGATCGCGTCCTGCCCAATGCCGAGCTTCGGGACCTGATCCACGCGACCTACCCGCTCGAGCCGCTGGGCCGGGAGACCTCCGGCACCTCGACGCGCTACCGCTTCGCCGACGGGGAGGGCACGATCGGGTTCATCTCGCCGGTCAGCCAGCCGTTCTGCAGCGACTGCAACCGCATCCGCCTGACCGCCGACGGCCGGCTGCGCACCTGCCTGTTCAGCCTCAACGAGACCGACCTACGCGGCCCGATGCGGGACGGCGCCGCCGACGAGGAGCTCGCCGCGATCGTGCGCGACGCCGTCTGGCGCAAGGAGCTCAAGCACCACATCAACGAGCCCGGGTTCATCCAGCCCGAGCGCTCGATGTCCCAGATCGGCGGATGAGCCTCCGCTCCCGCGAGGAGGCCTGGGCGCTGATCGAGGCCCGGGCCGCGGCGCTCGGCCCCCAGACGCTGCCGCTCGAGCAGGCGGCCGGGCGCGTGGCCGCGGCCGACGTCCCCTCCCCCATCGACATCCCCGGCTTCGACCGCAGCGCGATGGACGGCTACGCAGTGCGCGCCGCCGACCTCCCCGGCACGTTCCCGGTCGACGGCGAGGTGGCCGCGGGCGACGCCGGCGAGCGCCCGCTCGCGCCCGGCACCGTGCGGCGGATCTTCACCGGCGGGCCGCTCCCGCCCGGCGCCGACGCCGTCGAGCGCCAGGAGGTCGTCGACGCCCACGAGGACGGGACGGTGACGATCGACCACCCGCTCCAGGCGGCGGCCAACGTCCGCTTCCGCGGCGAGGACGCGCCGAAGGGCACGCTGCTGCTGCGCGACGGCGACCGGGTGACCGCGCAGGCGCTGTCCGTGCTCAGCGGCGCCGGCGTCGCCACGCTCGAGGTCCACCGCGTCCCGCGGGTCGCGATCCTCTCCACCGGCGACGAGCTCGTCCCGCCCGGGCAGCCGCTCGGCCCCGGCCAGATCCATGAGTCCAACGGCGTCGCCCTGCGGGTGCTCGTCCAGCGCGCAGGCGGCGAGGTGCTCGACCTCGGGATCGCGCCCGACGACCCGGCCGAGATCGAGGCGCGGATCCGCCGCGGGCTCGAGGAGGCCGACGTGCTGCTCGTCGCCGGCGGCGTCTCGGTCGGCGAGCACGACCATGCCAAGGGCGCGCTCGACCGCGCGGGCGTCGAGGAGCTGTTCTGGCGCGTGCGGATCAAGCCGGGCAAGCCGCTGTTCTGCGGCATCGTGCCGGCCACCGGGCGCTGGGCATTCGGCCTGCCCGGCAACCCGCTGTCGGGGATCGTCGGCTTCCTCGTCTTCGTCGAGCCGCTGCTGCGCCGGCTGGCCGGCGAGGCGGACGCTGTCGAGCGCCGCGTGAAGCTGCGCACGACGACCGACATCGCGCCCGAGGACGGGCGCACGACCTACCTGACGGCGACGCTCGACGGCCTCGACGCCACGCCGACCGAGGCCCAGGGCTCGGCCATGACGCTCGCGCTCGCCCGGGCGGACGCGTTCATCGTGGCCCCGCACCAGTCGCCGTCGGTTCCGGCCGGCGGCGAGGTGGACGCGCTGCTGCTGTGAGGTCGGACGCCGGCTCGGTCTCCGCCGAGCCCTGGCGCAGGAACAGCTGGACGCCGAGGGCGACGCCCGCCAGCAGCGGCAGCGCCCACAGGATCCCCTGTCCGACCTGCGTGGCGATCGGTCCCGGGCACGCGCCCGTGACGCCCCAGCCGAGGCCGAAGATGAGGGCGCCCTTGACGTGGCGGGGCTGCGGCCGCTCGCGCACCCAGTCGACCCCGCGCACGCGGCGCAACAGTTGCAGGCCGACTGCCGCAACGGCCACGGCGCTGGCGAAGAACAGGAACAGGTAGGCCGACGAGAACGTCAGCGCGCCGCGGATCACGTCCGGGTCGCTCATGCCCGTCCAGCAGAGCGTGACGCCGAAGACGACGCCGAGCCCGCACGCCACCGCCCTCATATGAACACCCCGATCAGCAGGTTGACGACGATCGCGGTGGCGAAGAACGTCGCCGTGGCGACCAGGCTCGCCGGTGACAGCATCGCCGTCCCCGACAGGCCGTTGCCCGACGTGCAGCCGCCGGCGGTCTTGGCGCCGTAGCCGATCAGCACGCCGCCCGCCACGAGCACCGCTGCCACCACGCCCGGGTCCAGGTGGCGGGTGAGCCAGCCGAAGCCGTGGAACAGCGGGCCGCCGTGGGCGGCGAGATAGACGGTGCCGCCGAGCAGCACGCCGATCGCGAACCAGCCGCGCCAGTCGAAGGCGACGCTGCGCGCGCCGAGCTTGGAGACGATCTCCGAGAAGCCGCCGGTGACGCCGAGGCGGCCGCCGAACAGCGCGCGGCAGGCGACGACGATCAGCCCGAAGACCGGCCCCCCGATCCACCACGCCAGTTGGTCCCGCACCATCGCTCCAACTCTACCGCGCCAGTAGGGAATGCTCGCAGGGCATACGCTGCCGCGATGCGTCGCACCCTGATCGCCGTCGCGGCCACCGCCGCCGCGGCCCTCGCCCCCGCCTCCCCGGCGGCCGCCATCACCAACGGCAGCCCGGACGGCAACGGCCACCCGAACGTCGGCGGCCTGGTCGCGGCCACGCCGTACTCCGACGGCACGAGCATCTACTGCTCGGGCACGCTGATCTCGCCCACGGTCTTCCTCACGGCGGCGCACTGCGCCGAGGGCGACCGCGTCCGCGTCACGTTCGACCCCGCCTACCAGATCGGCGACACGACCTACGACGGCACGTTCCACGCCGACCCGGCCTACAACCAGAGCCAGAGCGACCCGCACGACATCGCCGTCGTCGTGCTCGACAAGGCGGTCAAGGGCATCACGCCGGCCGCGCTGCCGACCGCGGGCAGCCTGTCGGACCTGTCGGGCAGCCAGCAGTTCACCTCGGTCGGCTACGGCGCCTACGCGGTCACCAGCGGCCCGCACCAGTACCTCTACAACGACGTCCGCGATGTCGCCGTCGGCACGCTCAACTCGATCAACCCGTCGTGGCTGCGGATCTCGATGAACGCCGCCCACGGCGACGGCGGCACCTGCTACGGCGACTCGGGCGGACCGAACTTCCTCGGCACGGCGAACACCATCGCCGCGACGACGATCACCGGCGACACGCCGTGCAAGTCGACCAACGTCGACTACCGCCTGGACACCGCGTCCGCCCGCGCCTTCCTGGCGCCGTACGTGACGCTGCCCTAGATCGGCAGGCGGACCGGAGCCACGCGCGTCCGGAGCGCGACCGCCTCGCAGATGCGACGCGCGGCGCGCTCCGGGTCGGCCGGCAGGTGCACGCGGGTGACGGTCACGCCGTCCCCCTGCACCTCGGCGGAAGCGATGCGCAGGAACGCCTCCGCCGCCGCGGTGGCCGCGCGGTCACCGGCCGCGACGTCCGGCGCCGCGGCCGAGGCGGAGACGATCTGCCCCGAGCCGCGCTCGCGCATCGCCGGCAGCGCGGCCAGCACGGCCCGGACCATCGCGAAGTAGTTGATCTCCAGCGAGCGCTCGGCCGCCGCCAGGTCGGTGCTCTCCGCCGGCTCGGCCACGGGCGCATGGCAGAACACCACCACGTCCGGCGCGCCGGCGGCGAGGTCGGGCGCGTCGGTCGCGGCGACGCAGCGCACCTCTGCCCCGGCGTCGCGGAGCTGGTCCGCCCCAAGCTCGGTCCCGACGATCAGCACGAGCTTGCCGGCCACCGCCCGGCGCAGGCCGGCACGGCGGGTCGCGCGCCGGGCGAGCGCGATCGCGCGGTCGTCGGCGAGCAGCCGCGCAGCGGTCCCAGGGACCTCTCGGCCGGCCTTCAGCGCCAGCTTGGACACGTCTCGGAAGCTTGGTCCTGGCATCTCGGACCAAGCCTTCCCGAATGCAACTCGCTTGCAACCCATCGAGGAGTAGTGTCAGCCCGAGTCGGACCCACTGAGAGGGAGGAGAGCCCTGTATGTCACGCGTGAGCGTGTCGCTCGAGGTCAACGGCACCCACTATGAGAAGGAGGTGGAGCCGAGGAAGCTGCTCGTCCACTTCCTGCGCGACGAGCTCGGTCTGACCGGCACGCACGTCGGGTGCGACACCTCCAATTGCGGCGCCTGCACCTGTCATCTCGACGGGGAGGCCGTGAAGTCGTGCACCGTGCTCGCCGTCCAGGCCGACGGCCGGGCGGTGACCACCATCGAGGGCATCGGCTCCGAGGGCGCGCTCCACCCGATGCAGACGGCGTTCTGGGAGCAGCACGGGCTGCAGTGCGGCTACTGCACGCCCGGGATGATCATGGCCGCCAACGACCTGCTGCAGCGCAACAGCGACCCCTCGGAGGCGGATGTCCGGGAGGCACTCGCGGGCAATCTGTGCCGCTGCACGGGCTACCACAACATCGTCAAGGCGGTCCTGGCCGCGGCGAAGGCGCAGGCCGGCACCGTCTCGGCCGAGCCGCCCGCCGCCCCCGGCGATCCCTACGTGACGGTCCAGGGCGTGGGGGCATGACCGCCATGGGCACGGCGAACGGCCAGCACATCGGCCAGAGCCTGAAGCGCAAGGAGGACCCGCGGTTCATCACCGGCCAGGGCACCTTCACCGAGGACATCACGCTCCCCGGCACGCTGTACTGCGCGTTCGTGCGCTCGCCGGAGGCCTGCGCCACGATCACCTCGATCGACACGGAGGCCGCGGCCGCACTGCCGGGCGTCCGGGCGGTCTACACCGGCGCCGACCTCGAGCTGGCTGCCGGCCTCCCGATGGCGTGGGTGCCGCCGGGCGTCGAGGTCAAGACGCCCGAGCACTGGCCGCTGGCCCGGGGCGAGGTCAAGCACGTCGGCCAGGCGGTCGCCGCCGTCATCGGCGACGACAAGTACGCGGTCATCGACGCCACGGAGCACGTCGTCGTCGAGTACGAGCCGTCCCAGGTCATGGTCGACCCCGAGGAGGCGCTCAAGGACGAGACGCTCGTCCATCCCGACATCGGCACGAACAAGACCCACGAGTGGGGCCTCGGCTCCGAGGACATGGACGTCGCCTGGCAGGAGGCCGACATCGTCCTCGAGCGGCGGATCGTCAACCACCGCACGTCGGGCGCGCCGATCGAGCCGCGCGCGTGCGTGGCCGAGTACAAGGGCGGCAACCTGACGCTGTGGACGACGACGCAGATCCCCCACCTGACGCGCTCGTTCCTGGCGGGCGAGATGGGGTTGTCCGAGGACCACGTGCGCGTGATCGCGCCGGACGTCGGCGGTGGCTTCGGCGCCAAGCTCAACCACTGGGGCGAGGAGTCGGTCTGCTGCTTCGCGGCGCGCAAGCTGGGCCGGCCGGTCAAGTGGACCGAGACCCGCACCGAGCACATGATGACGTCGCACCACGGGCGCGACCAGATCGACCACGTGAAGATCGGCGTCAAGCGGGACGGCACGATCACCGGGATCCAGTGCGACATCATCGCCGACCTCGGCGCGTACTACCTGCTGCTGACGCCGTTCATCCCGTCCTTCGGGGCCTTCGTCGCGAGCGGCTGCTACAAGATCCCGCGCGTCCGGACCAACATCGTCGGCGTCTTCACGAACAAGTTCCCGACGGACGCGATCCGCGGCGCCGGGCGGCCGGAGGCGACGCACTGGATCGAGCTGATGATCGAGCAGGCGGCCGCCGAGCTGGGGATGGACCGCACCGAGCTGCGGCGCAAGAACTTCATCCCCCCGGAGGACTTCCCGGCCGAGGTGGCCGTCGGCGTCGTCTACGACTCCGGCAACTACGCCGGGACGCTCGACAAGCTCGAGTCCAAGCTCGACCTCGGGGCACTGGAGCGCGAGAAGGCCGAGCTCCGTGAGAAGGGCATCTACCGCGGTATCGGCTACTCCACCTACATGGAGATCTGCGGCCTCGCGCCGTCGCGCGTCGTCGGGCCGGGCGGGGTCGGCATCCAGGCCGGCTTCTGGGAGTCCGCGGTCGTGCGCGTGCACCCGTCGGGCTCGGTCACCGTCTACACCGGCACCTCGCCGCACGGCCAGGGCCTGGACACGACGATGGCCCAGATCGTGGCCGACCGGCTGGGCGT
>JAXDHL010000573.1:0-2826 GCA_034664525.1 Solirubrobacteraceae bacterium | reverse complement strand
CGCCGCCGTTGACGTTGACGCGGTCCTCGTCGATGCCGAGCATCCGCATCGAGTGCAGGGTCACGGAGGCGAAGGCCTCGTTGATCTCCCACAGGTCGATGTCGGACGGCTGCAGGCCCGCCTTCTCGAGCGCCTTCATCGACGCCAGCGCCGGCGTCTTGGCCAGGTACGGGTAGTCGTCGGCGACGGCGGCCTGGGCGACGATCTCGGCCAGCACCTCGCGGCCGTTGGCGTCGGCCCACTCGTCGGAGGCGACCACCAGCGCGCCGGCGCCGTCGTTGACGCCGGGCGCGTTGCCGGCGGTGTGCGAGCCGTCCTTCGTGAAGATCGGGGGCAGCTTGGACAGCGCCTCCAGCGACGCGTCGCGGCGCGGCGACTCGTCGACTTCGACCACGGTGTCGCCCTTGCGGCCCTTGACGGTGACCGGCACGATCTCCTCCGGCAGGCGGCCCTCGTCGGTGGCGGCGATCACCCGCTCGTGCGAGCGCAGCGCCCACTTGTCCATGTCGGCGCGGGTCATCTCGAACTCGGCGGCGACCTCCGAGGCCTCCTGGGCCATGTGCTTGCCGCTGAACGGGTTCGTGAGCCCGTCGTGGATCATCACGTCGAGCGCCTTGCCGTCGCCCATCCGCATGCCGAAGCGCGCGTTCGGGAGCATGTAGGGCGAGTTGGACATCGACTCCATCCCGCCGCCGACGCCGACCCGGAGATCGCCGGCGCGGATCGCCTGATCGAGCATGCCGACCGCGCGGATGCCGGACGCGCAGACCTTGTTCACGGTCTCCGAGGAGACCTCCTTGGGGATGCCGCCGGCGACCTGGGCCTGGCGCGAGGGGATCTGGCCCTGGCCGGCCTGCAGCACGGTGCCCATGACCACGTGGTCGACCTGATCCCCGGATACCCCGGCTCGCTCGAGCGCGGCCTGGATGGCGATGCCGCCCAGCTCGGTCGCCTTCAGGGAGGACAGCCCGCCGCCCAGCTTCCCCACGGGGGTGCGAGCTGCGCTGAGGATCACGGTCTTCGGCATGGCGAGAACGGTACCCTCCCGCGGCGATGCGAGTCCGCGCCACGACCGACGCCCCCCGCGACAGCGGGGCGGACACCGTGGCCGTGGGGGTCTTCGAAGGCGAGGACGTCGCCCACGACCTCGACGGCGCACCGCTCCAGGGCCTGCTGGAATCGGGCGAGGCCAAGCGCGGCTTCAAGAAGCTCGCGCTGACCCACGCGGACGGCAAGCGCTGGCTGGTCGTCGGCCTCGGGTCGCGCGAGCGCTTCGACGCCGAGCGCGCCCGCGTCGCCGCCGCCACCGCGCTCGGCCGCGCGAACGAGCTCGGCGCCGGAACGCTGTGCTGGGAGCTGCCGCACAAGGTCGGCGACGAGGTCGCGGCCGGGTTCGTCGAGGGCACGGTCATGGGCGCCTACAGCTACGACGCCTACAAGAGCGACGCGTCGTCCGACGACACCGACGGCGCGCTCGAGGCCCTGGTCATATCCGCCCACCACGACGTCTCGGCGCCGGTCGAGGTCGCCCGCGTGTCGGCCGAGGCGGCCAACGCCGCCCGCGACCTGCAGAACGCGCCCGCCAACGACATGACGCCGTCCAAGCTCGCCGCGCGCGCCCGCGCGCTGGCCACCGAGCTCGGCATGACCTGCGACGTCCTGGGGCGCGAGCAGATCCGCTACGCCGGCATGGGCGCCTTCGACGCCGTCGCGCAGGGCACCCACGAGGAGCCACAGCTGATCACGCTGCGCTACTCGCACCCGGAGGCGACCGGCCCGACGCTCGGCTTCGTCGGCAAGGCCGTCACCTTCGACTCCGGCGGCATCTCGCTCAAGCCCGGCATGGGCATGTCCAACATGAAGTTCGACATGAGCGGCGGCGCAGCCGTGCTCGAGGCCACCGGCGCGGTCGCCCGCCTGGGCCTGCCCGTGAACCTGATCGCGGTCATCGGCGCGACCGAGAACCTCCCGAGCGGCCACGCGGTCAAGCCGGGCGACATCGTGCGCGCCCGCTCCGGCACGACGATCGAGATCATCAACACCGATGCCGAGGGTCGCCTGGTCCTGTGCGACTGCCTCACCCACGCGCGCGAGCAGGGCGCCGAGCGGCTGGTCGACGTGGCCACGCTCACCGGCGCGATCATGACGACGTTCGGCTCGGGTTACGCGGGGCTGTTCGGCACCGGTGACGACTGGATCGAGCACGTGCGCGCCGCCGGCGACCGGGCGGGCGAGCTGCTGTGGCGGCTCCCGCTGCACGAGACCTACGCCGAGGCGATCAAGGGCAAGTACGCCGACATCGCCAACGCGGTCGAGGACCGCAAGGCGGGCTCGATCGTCGCCGCCGAGTTCCTGCGGCGCTTCACCGGCGACACGCCGTGGGCGCACCTGGACATCGCCGGCGTGGGCTGGGACCGCGGCCGTCCGTACGCCCCCAAGGGCGGGTCCGGCTACGCCACGCGCACGCTGATCGAGATCGCGCGCGCGCTCCCGGCCTGAGACACTCGGCTCGATGCCCGCCCGCCGGACCAAGATCGTGGCAACGCTGGGGCCGGCAACCGACCCGCCGGGCGCCATCGACCGCCTGATCGCGGCGGGCTTCGACTGCGCGCGGCTGAACGCCTCGCACGGCTCCCACGACGACCTGCGCCGGCGCGCCATCGAGGTACGCGCCGCGTCGGACCGCGCCGGGCGGCCGATCGGGCTGCTCGTCGATCTCCAGGGCCCGAAGCTGCGGCTGGCGGCCGACACCGTCGAGCGCACGGTCCTTGCCGGCGACGAGCTGACGTTCTCGGGTCCGGGACGCGAGCCCCACCCGGGACGCGT
>JAXDHL010000572.1:0-5614 GCA_034664525.1 Solirubrobacteraceae bacterium | reverse complement strand
ATCAGCGGGCCCGCGGGCGCCCGCGGCTACGCGGGCACCGTCGGCTGGTTCGCGCGGCGGATCGACGCTCCGCTCGCCGGCGTCTACGCGATCGCGTTCGAGTCCGCCCACTACCGCGCGACGGTCTACGTCGACGGCCGGCGCGTGCGCGAGCACGTCGGCGCCTACGAGCCGTTCACCGCGCGCGCGAAGCTGGCCCGCGGCCGCCACGCGATCGTCGTCCGCGTGGACTGGCGCGACCCCGTGGCGCAGGCGGCCGCCGGCTGGGCGCGCGGGTGGTTCAACTACGGCGGCCTGAACCGGCCGGTGACACTCGAGCGCCTCGGGCGCACGGAGCTCGGCCGTCTGGCGCTGCGCACGCAGCTGCTCGGACGCGGTCGCGCGCGCGTCGCCGTCACCGTGCGCACCCGCAACCGCTCGGCCGCCGCGCGGATCCTGCACCTGCGCGGCGCGCTGCGCCACGGAGACACGACGATCCCGCTGGACTTCGGCGGCCACCGCGTCGGCGCGGGCCGCTCGCGCACGATGCGCATGGCGGCGACGATCGAGGCGCCCGCGCTGTGGTCTGCCGCCGATCCGCAGCGCTACGACCTGCGCATCGACGACCCTGGCGAGGCGACGCTGCAGCACAAGGTCGGGCTGCGCGAGATCTCGTGGGGCGCGGACGGCCTGCGGCTCAACGGCCGGCCGCTCGTCCTGCGGGGCGCCGCACTGCCATCCGACGCCCGCGGCCACGGCGACGCCCTGACGCCCGCCGACGAGGCGCGTCTCGTCGCGGACCTGCGCGCGGTGGGCGCGAACGCGACGCGCTCCCAGCTGCCGCTGTCGCACAGCATGCTCGAGCGCCTCGACGCGGCCGGCATCCTGGTCTGGCAGGTCGTCGGCCCGTGGGAGCCTGCGGGCCGCTGGCGGGCCGACACGCCGGCGAAGATCGCCGCCGCCCGCGACCGCGCGCTGCGGACGGTCGAGGACCAGCAGGCGCACCCCGCGATCGTCGCCTGGACGCTCGCCAACGAGGTCGCCGGCGAGGGGCAGCAGGGCGAGCGCGCGTACGTCGCGCAGACGACACCGCGCTTGCACCGGCTCGACCCGACGCGCCCGGTCGCCGTCGACCTCTGGGGCTCGCGGCTGACGCGCGTCGGCGGCCCGCCGTTCTCTGGGCTCGATGCGATCGGCATGACCGACTACGTCGGCTGGTACGACGACGCCGGTCTCGGCGCGGCCGGCCAGGCTGCGGTGACGCAGGAGCGCATCCGGCGCCTGCGCGGGCTCTTCGGCGACAAGCCACTCGTCATGACGGAGCTCGGAGCGGCCGGCAGCGACCGCAGTGCGCCGTCGGCCTTCGGCGGCCGGCGCTTCCAGGCGGACCTGCTCGCCCGCCGCATCCGCGCGCTGCGCGACGACCCGGCGCTCAGCGGCACGCTCGTCTGGTCGTTGCGCGACTACGCGCTGCGGCCGGACTTCCGCGGCGGGTCCGTGCTGGAGCGCCAGCCGGGCCTGAAGCTCCGGCCGGGTCTCAACGAGAAGGGGCTGTACGACTACGCCGGCCGGCCGAAGCCCGCGCTGGCTGCCGTCCGCCGGGCGTTCGCGGGCGCCCGCTCGCAGCCCACCGGCTGACGCTCGCCAGGATTGTTAAGTCGATGTGACGGTTGCCTTGACCCCGGCGCCCGGTGCGTAGATGCTCCGACATTCGGAGGGGTCGGGCAATTGGGGGAGGAAGACGTGCAGTCACTGTCGATGTTGTCTGCGCGGAGACGGAGCTTCGCGACCACTGTGGTAGGTGCGCTGTCGTTGGCAGGACTGATGGGTGCCCTCGTGTGCCCGGCCGGCGCGTCCGCGAGTCCGGGCGTTCCGGACGCGCCGACCGTGTTGTTCGGGGAGGACTTCGAGAACAACCCTGCTCAAGCCGTCGTAGGGGTGACGAGCTACACGGGGGCGGCGCCGCTGAACGAGACCTACGCGACTGATCCGCAGTGGGCACCCGACCCCGTGTCGTGCAACGGCCTTATCACCGCGTACGTCGACCCGTGGTACTGCGTCTCAGGGACCGCGAACGCCAACGTGCGGCTGATGGCGCGCAAGCTCGGGACCTTCGCCGGCGACGCGACACCCGACGACAACCACGTCGTCTCCGCCTACACGGACCAGGGGCGCGACCCGGGCGCGAACCACATCGAGCTGGAGACCGTCAAGCCGGTCACACTTCCGGGATCGGGCAGCCGCTTCCTGGTCTTCAGCGCGGACGTCGCAGATGTGACGTGCGGGCCCCAGCGCCCCTCGCCGAACTCGGCGCTCTTCGCGTTCTTCCTCCTGACAGGGAGCACCGAGATCCCGCTCGCCTCGGCACCCACCGACGTCTGCTCCGCCGGCGGCGACCTTGGCAGCAACGTGATCGGTGGACGGATCACGTCCGAGGGATCGATCCTGTTCTCGGGGTCACAGCTCGGCGTGCGTCTGCGCAACGCCCTGGCGTCCGGGAACGGCAACGACCACGCCTTCGACAACATCCGCGTCTCGGATGCCAGCCCGCAGCTCGACAAGGCGTTCGGCGCCGCCTCGGTCACCCGTGGGGACGCGACGTCGCTGACGTTCACCGTCACCAACACGTCGGACCTCGTCGCCAAGAACGGATGGTCGTTCACCGACAAGCTCCCCGCCGGCCTCCAGCTGGCCGACCCCAGCGGATCGTCGACCAACTGTCCGGCCGGCGTCGTGACGGCGGCGCCCGGTGGGCAGAGCATCAAGGTGACCGGCAACCTCGACGCCGGCCAGACGTCGTGCACCGTGACGGTCAACGTCATCGGCGCAGCGACAGGCACGGCCTCCAACGGCGCGGCTGAGCTGACGACCGTCGGGCTGCGCAAGCCCGCCAAGCCGTCGACGGTGACGGTCGCCGAGCCGACGACCGGGGGGTCGGTGACGCCGGCGTGCTCAGACGGCAAGGACAACGACGCCGACGGGAAGATCGACCGCGCGGACTCGGGCTGCGTCTTCAACGGCGCCTACCTGCCGCGCAAGAACAGCGAGGCCTCGATCGCGCCGCTCGCGCAATGCGCCCGCGGCGAGCTGCGGCTGACCGACGTCTACGGCCGCGGGAAGCGGACGGTGCTGCGGGGCGTCGCCGGGCCGGAGTCCGTCGGCCGCAAGGTGGCGATCTACTCCGCCTCCGGCAAGCGGGTCGCGACCGCCATCGTGCTGGGGGACCTGTCGTTCGGCACGACCGCGGCGCTCCCTGCGAAGGCGATCCGCAACACGAACGCCGCACGCTTCCAGGCACGTCTCGCCGGGCGTCGCTCGTCGCGACTGAAGTTCGCCCGTCGGATGACGGGCACGGTCGCCCGCCGGCTGGACGCCACCCGGGTGCTGATCGGCGGCCGCGTCACCGGGCCGCTGGCGAAGCCGGTCGCCACGGTGCTTGTCCGCGCGAGCTCGAGCTGCCCCACCGCCACGTTCCGGGGAACCGTCGTGGCCCGCGGCATCCGCGTGCAGCCAAACGGCCGCTGGACCGCAACGATCACGCTGCCGCCGACGCTGCGCGGCACGCGGGTGTTCCTGCGGGCCGAGACGCGGGTCCGCAAGTCGACGCGGAGTCCGAAGCGCTTCCGGACGTTCACCCTGGTGCAGGGGGTGGCGCTGAGGTAGGAACGAAGCACACAGGCGAACGCGCGAACGCGGACCGGCGCACGAGGCACCGCTCCGCGTTCGACCTCAGGCGTTCGCCGTCAGGCGTCTACCAGTTCTTCTTGACCTTCTTGTGGCTGTTGTTGTTGGCGTCACACACAGCGACCTGGCCGACGGCGAGCGCCGTGATCTGAACCACCGAGATGTTCGGGCAGATGTTGGCCACCGTAGTGACGTCGATGTTCTTGATGACCTCGATGTTGTTGTTGTCGAGGATGCTGAACTCGCAAAGTGCCACACAGCCGAGATCCGTGGCGCTGGAGGCACCAGAGGTGCTGTCAGTTCCAGCCATCGCGGATCCGGCCGGCACGGCGACGGCGGCGGTGGCGGCGAGCGCGACGAGACCCAACTTGAACTTACGCATGATCGACTCCTGTAATTAGGGTGTGACAACCTGCACGCGTCGTCGTAAGAATCAGCGCGCCCCGGCCACTACCCGTGATTGACAAGGTGTGACATCTCGCACGCGTCACCTCGGCAGAGATCCGCGCGTCACATGTCACGCCTCATGACTTGTATATAGCGGGGCGTGCAGTCCCCGCAGCAGCCCACCGACACCACGACTTGCGTACCAGTGGTTCCTCTCCTCACGTCACCCTGTTCGGACGGCGCGTTTTCCCTTACTGCGCACGTCGCGCTGCCCCGCGACGTCTCCCCCGACCTCCCCGCATCGCCCCCCCGGGCGACGCATCCGTTTATTTACATTGCCCTGGGCTCCCTTGCCCAGTGCCTACTTACCGCGGCTGTCTCAGGGGGAAACTTAAAGATGACAGAGCTTTTACAGCCCCGTTGCACATCTTTCTGGTCGACACTCCGCCAGATTTGCGAAAATCGCGGCCCAACCAAGGCCACGGCAGGCCGACCGACGCTCGGGGAGTGAGCATGCGGCATGCCGGGCGGACGGCGCCGCCGCAACCCCGGGCGTCGCGCTCGCAGCCCAGAGCCTCGGGCCTCAGCTCAGCTGCCGGGCCCGTCGTACTTCGGATCCGCCTGCAGCCCGCCGTTGGCAGGCGAGTAGACCGAGACGGTGCCCTCGTCCCAGCGGATCTCGTAGCGCGGGTTCGGCTCGCCGCGCAGGACGCGCTCGATGATGCCGTGGCGCCCCGGGCGCATCGGCGCGCGCGCCGTGCGGCGGCGGCGACCTGATTTCTCGGCGACGACTCGTACTCCGACTTCAAACGCCATGGCTTCTCCTCAAGGTCTGGGTTCCGATGCGCGCGCTGCGCAGCTCAGCGGCCGCGCGCGCCGCCAGCGCTGATCTTAGGGCCTCCGGCGCGCCATCAGGCGCCGAAGGCTTCGCGCGCGGCGATCCTGCCGGCGCGCGAGCGCTCCAGAAACCCGTAGGTTCCCTCGTCGCGCAGCTCCCGCGCCGCCTCGGCGGCCGCGTCGAGCGCCGCGAAAGCGAGCGCGCCGCCGACCGAGATCCGCCGCACGCCCGCGGCCGCGAGCTCGGCTACCGTCGGCCCAGCCGGGTTCGCCAGCACGTTGACGGGCCGGCCGACCTCCGCCACGACGCGGCGGATGTCGTCGATCCGCGCCAGACCGGGCGCGAACAGGACGTCGGCGCCGGCCTCGCCGTAGGCCCGCAGGCGGGAGATCGTGTCGTCGAGGTCGTCACGGCCGTGGAGGAGGTTCTCGGCGCGCGCCGTGAGCACGAGGTGGACCGGCCCGGCATGTGCCGCCTGCGCCGCAGCGGCGATCCGCTCGACCGCCAGCCCCGCGTCGTAGATCGGGCTGGCCTCGTCGCCGGAGAAGTCCTCGATCGAGCAACCCGCGAGCCCGGCCTCGATCGCCAGGCGCACCGTCTCCGCCACGCCCTCGGGCTCGTCGGCGAAGCCGTTCTCCAGATCGGCCGACACCGGCAGCTCCGTCGCGCCGCTCATCGCCGCGGCGTGCGCCAGCGCCTCGTCGCGGGTCACCGAACCGTCGAGGC
>JAXDHL010000571.1:0-3494 GCA_034664525.1 Solirubrobacteraceae bacterium | reverse complement strand
GTCGTTGGGGAGCGTCGAGAGCACCCGGTCGTAGCGCTCGGGGGCGCCGTCGGGCTCGAACGCGCGCGGGTCGTGACCGCGCCGGAACGACTGCGCGGCGGCGGCGGTGACGAGGAAGGCGCTCTCGCTGTCGCTTCCGTCGCGCTCCAACCGGGCGGCCGGGCGGTCGGTCAGCACGCGTCCGCCGCGCTCGGTCACGCCGTGCGCGAGCGCTTCCAGCAGCCGCTCCCACGACGCCCGCGGGTAGCCGAGCTTCTCCCCGCGCGCCTCCTCGCCCTCGAGCTGGCGTCGCAGCGTGAACTTGCTCCACAGCCAGACCATCGCGATGTCCTCGGCGCGGTCGCCGAACTTGCCGCGCAGCAGCGGGCCCCACACGTTGTCCCATGCGCCCTGCCCCATGCGGCGCCGGATCCACGTCGCGGCCGTGACGCCCTCGTAGGGGCCGGGCTCGCGGCCGAACTTCTGGATCGCCAGCACGGACGCGCCCATCCGGATCCGCCCCGCGAGCGACAGCGGCTTGAAGCGCAGGAGGTCCAGCGGCGTGTTGAACGGCCACTGGCGGCCCTCGATGAAGAACGCGTTGGTGGAGTCGCGCCACTCGAGCTCGTCCGGCATCCCGAGCTCCTCGTAGAGCCGGGCGATATGGCGGTCCGAGGTGAAGAGGTGGTGGTAGTAGCGCTCGAGGCGGTGCCCGCCGCCGACGTCGAGCGTCGCCGCCTGGCCCCCGAGGCCCGGCCAGCGCTCGTAGACATCGACCGCATGGCCGGCGAGCGACAGCCGGTGCGCGGCGGTCAGCCCCGCCACGCCGGCGCCGAGAACGGCGATCCGCATGGCTACTCCCAGCCCGTCCGGGCGTGGGAGCGCGGGCCCACCTCGTCATCGACGTTGGCGGTCTCGCGCACCACGTACAGCGGCCGCCGCTTGACCTCGTCGTAGATCCGGCCGACGTACTCGCCGACCACGCCGAGCGTGATCAGCTGGATGCCGCCGAGCAGCAGGATCACGACCAGCGTCGAGGAGATGCCGGGCACGAAGATCCCCTGCAGCCGCGCGACCACGGTCAGCGGGATCGCCAGGAACGCGAGCCCCGAGATCAGGAAGCCGAGCACGGTCGCCAGCTGCAGCGGGAAGTACGAGAAGCTCGAGATCGCGTCGAACGAGAAGCGCAGCATCCGGCTGAGCGAGAACTTCGTCTCGCCGGCCACGCGCGCCTGGCGCTGGTAGGGCACCGCGGTCTGGGTGAAGCCGATCCAGACCGTCATGCCGCGCAGGAAGCGCGAGCGCTCGGGCATCGCCAGCAGCGCCTCCAGCGCGCGACGGTCCATCAGGCGGAAGTCGCCCGAGTCGACCGGCAGCTCGATCTGCGCCAGCCGCGCCATCAGCCGGTAGAAGACGTGCGCGGTGAAGAGCTTCATCCGCGTCTCCCCTTCGCGGCTCTGCCGGACCGCGTACACGACGTCGGCGCCGTCGCGCCAGCGCGCGACCATGTCCGGGATCAGCTCGGGCGGGTCCTGGAGGTCGGCGTCGATCATCACCACGGCGTCGCCGCTCGCGTGCTCGAGGCCGGCGGTGATCGCGGGCTGGTGGCCGAAGTTGCGCGAGAGCGTGATCACCTTGACCCGCTCGTCGGCCGCCGCCAGCTCGGCGAGCAGCCGGCCGGTCCCGTCCTTGGAGCCGTCGTCGGTGACCACGAGCTCCCAGTCCCCCACGCCCTCCAGCGCCGCCGCGACCCGGTCGTAGAGCGCGCGGACGTTGCCCTCCTCGTCGCGCATCGGGGTGACGACGCTCAGGAGGCCGAGTGGGCGGGCTGATCGGGGCGGCGCGTCCATCCGCGCGCCACGGTAGCGGCGCGCCCGGCCGCCGCCGCCCGCGCCCGTAGCCTGTCGCGCTCGTGCGCCGCATCCCGCCGGAGACCTACGACCGCGAGTACTTCCTCTCCAACACGTGCGAGGGGGCGGACGAGTACCACACCGGCCGCGGCCTCTCCACGCTCAAGACGCGCCAGGTGGCGCATCTGCGGCCCGGTCCCGGCGCGCGCGTGCTCGACCTCGGCTGCGGGCGCGGCGAGGTCCTGCTCGCGTGCGCCCGCGCGGGCGCGCGGGTCGCCGGGATCGACTACAGCGCCGCGGCGGTCGAGATCTCGCGCGACACGCTGTCCGGGATCGATGCGGACATCCGCCGGGGCGACGTCACCCGTCTCCCCTGGCCCGACGCCAGCTTCGACGCCGTCCTGTCCGGCGACGTCATCGAGCACCTCGTGCCCGACGACGCGGCGGCGATGCTGCGTGAGGCGCACCGGGTCCTCAAGCCCGGCGGCCGGCTCGTCCTGCACACCGCGCCGAACCGCCTCTTCCTCGAGGTCGCCTGGCCGCTGCTGCGCTGGCCGCTGATCGGCGCCGGATACCGCCAGACCGTCGAGCGGCTCGAGCACTGGGTGGTGGCCAGCAGGCAGTACCACGTGAATGAACAGACGGTGTACCGTTTGCGGCGCGGGCTGCGAGCGGCAGGGTTCGGGGGACCGGTCGTCTGGGTCGATGCCAACATCGTCAGGGACGGCAGTCACCACACCACGGAAGGGCTGGAGGGGAGCTGGATGATCCGGACGGGTCAGCGGCTGGCGGCGCTACGACCGGTGCGCCTGTTGTGCGGCAACGACATCTGGGCCGTCGCGACGCGGTGAGCGCCGTCGCCCCGCCCACGCAGGACGACCCGCTCGTCCGTCACGTCTGCGCCGCCTGCGACGGCCGTGACCTCGTCGCCCACCTGGAGGTGGCGCACGCGCTCGACCAGCGCGGGCTGGTCCCGACGACCGACGCCTACGGCACCGCGCTCGACGACATCGTCCGCTGCACCGCCTGCGGGCACATGCAGCTGGCGAACCTGCCCGCCGAGGCCGACCTGCTCGAGCTCTACGAGGACGCCGCCTCCCACCACTACGTCTCCGAGGAGGACGGCCAGCGCCACACCGCGCGGCAGACGCTCGCGCTGATCGCGCGCCACGCGGCCGGTCCCCACCCACCCCGTCTTCTCGACCTCGGGTGCTGGGTCGGCTTCCTGCTCGCCGAGGCCCGCGAGCGCGGCTGGGAGGTCACGGGCGTCGAGCCGAGCACGTTCGCCGCCGCCTACGCCCGCGACCGGCTGGGCCTGCCGGTCCAGCACGCCGACCTGTTCACCGCCGACCTGCCCGACGGCGACTTCGACGTCGTCGTGCTCGGCGACGTGATCGAGCACCTGCCGGACCCGGCCGCGGCACTCGAGCGGATCGGCGCACTGCTGGCCCCCGACGGCGTGCTGTTCATGGCGCTGCCGGACGCGGGCAGCACCGTCGCGCGCCGTATGGGCCGGCGCTGGTGGTCGGTCATCCCCACGCACGTCCAGTACTTCACCCGCCCGAGCATGGTCGCGCTGCTGCGGCGCACGGGCTACACGCCGCTGGCGATGGTCACCGCGCCCAAGACGTTCAGCGTCCGGTATTACCTGTGGCGGCTCAGCGG
>JAXDHL010000570.1:0-2826 GCA_034664525.1 Solirubrobacteraceae bacterium | reverse complement strand
GTAGAGCACGGGCAGGAACGAGAGGCAGGCGCCGAGGCCGATGACCCAGCCGTCGAAGCCGTAGAGGTACATCAGGCCGGCATAGCCGAGGAACGTCGAGGCACTGAGGTAGTCGCCCGCCGTGGCGATGCCGTTGGCGCGGCCGGAGACGCCGCGACCGGCGGCGTAGAACTCGGTGGCGCTATGCGTGCGCTTGGCCGCCCAGCGCGTGATGAACAGCGTGACGGCGAGCACGCAGGCGAAGACGCCGACGGCGAGCCCGTTGAAGTCGCCGGTTTTCGCGAGCAGGCTCATCGTGCCGCCTCCTCGACCACCCGCTGCGCCATTCGCTCCCACGCCGGCGCGCGGCGCGCATAGGCGAAGGCCAGGATCACCGTCAGCGCACAGATCGAGAAACCACCCCAGAGAGCGAGCGTGAGGCCGACCACCTCCTTCGCCATGAAGTCCTTCGCGTAGCCCAGCAGCGCCAGGTACGCGACGAAGTACAGGCAGTAGAACGCGGTGACCCTCGCGACGAACCGGCGTCGGCTCGCGACGAGCTCACGGAAGTGCGGATGGCGTGCCAGGGCCTCCCAATTGGGCTCGGCAAGAGTGCTCATCAGGACGTCTCTCCCTTATGGAGCCGTTCGAGTGTCCGGATGGATACCCAGCCGGCTTCACTCGTACACGACGACGTCCGGCCGCGGCGAAAGCCGCATGACCTGCGCCGCGGACATCATCTTCTGATCCTCGTGGTAGAACAGTTTGAAGCCGCGCCGGAAATCGCTCTTCTCGGCGGCGAAGTTCTTGTACTTGGCGATCTTCAACGCCTGCGTGCCGAAGCCGTCGACGTTGAGCACCGAGGCGAGCCCGGCGCGGGCCTTCAGCGCGGCCTCCGGGACCATGTCGTTGGTGAACTGATGGACGAGCAGGAGCTTCTGCGGCAGCTTGTAGCGCGTGACGAGCTGGTCCAGCCACGCGGTGGTGGCGTTGACCTCGCGGGCGCCGACGCTGCCGATGACCTGGCCCGGGATCTGCCCGGGCGCCATCCGCCATTCGGGATCGAGCGCGAGCCCCACGTCCGGCTCCTTCAGCCACTTGCGCAGCCGCTTCGTCTCGGTGAAGAAGTCCGACCGGCCGGGCTGGATGTCGAGGATCAGCAGCGCCTTGGCCTTGCGCGCGGCCTTCAGGTAGCGCCGGATCACGGAATCGGGCTGGCGCAGGTTGTAGCGCTCGCCCTCTCCGGGATGGGCGGCCGCGACGACCGCGATCAGCTCCATCGCCGGCAGGACCGGGCGCGACTTGCGCGCGAACGGCTTGGCCGCCCGCTCGAGCTTCTTGGTCATCTGGGTGGGCGTGCCGATCCCCAGAGCGCCGAGCTCCTTGTCCTGCGGCGCGCCGTAGTAGGCGACGACGCGGAACTTCGGCAGGATCGTCCGCCCGCCGCGCGGCAGCTCGACGAGGGGCTTCGGCTTCGGCGTCGCCTCCGCCTTGGTCTTCGCGCCGCCGGGCTTGCCTGGCTCGGCCGCGTTGGGCCCCGCCAGCTGCGTGATGGCGAAGACGATCAGCGCGGCCGCGACCGCCGCGGCCACGATCGCCACGATGCGCCTGCGTCGATAGACGGCGGACGACTCGGTCATCCGCCTGGCCTTACCCCGTCACGACGACGCTGAGGCCTTGAACCCACGGTCGAGCAGCTGCATGGCCTGCTTTCCGGGGTCAGGCGAGTCGAGGAGCACGACACCCAGCTTGACCGCGCCGTGCTTGGCCGTCGCCACCAGGCAGCGGCCCGCGGCGTCGGTGTAGCCGGTCTTGATCCCCGTCGTGCCGGGATAGCCCTGATTGAGCAGCGGGTTGTGGTTGTAGAGGTAGAGCTTCCCGCCCTTGATCGGGAACGGGACGATGGCCTGGCGCTTGCCGACGATCCTCGCCAGGCGCGGCTCGCGCAGCACGGCCCGGCCGATCGCGGCCAGGTCCGCCGCGCAGGACTGATTGTCCTTGTCCGAGAACCCGCTGGGCGTGGAGAAGTGGGTGCAGACGAGGCCCATCTGGGCCGCCTTCTCGTTCATGTAGCGCACGAAGCGCGGCACGCTACCGCCTGCGGCGCGCTGCGCCAGCGCGATCGCCGCGTCGTTGCCGGACGGCAGCATCAGGCCGTAGAGCATCGTGTTCACGCCGATCCACTTGCCGCGCGGCAGCAGCCCGACGGCCGACCCACCCGCCTCGTAGTGCAGCGCCTCCTTGGTGATCAGCACCTTGGAGCCGGCCTTCACGCGGTCGGTGACCACGAGCGCGGTCATCATCTTCGTCAGCGAGGCGATCGGCAGGACCCGCGTCGGGTCGCGCCGCCAGAGGACCCTGCCGGTGTCGAGGTCGAAGACGACCGCCGACCGCGGCGGCTTCTTGAACTTCACGCTGATCGGGTCGCCGGGGAGGTCGAGCCGGACCGCGAGCGGGGACGGCGCCGTCCCGCCGCCCGCCAGCGGCGCGGTCGAGGAGTCCTTCAACGGACCGGAAGGCGCCGTCGACGTCGTGACGACCGGCGCGTCGGAGCTCTTGCTCAGGAACGCGAACCAACCGCCGCCGCTGATGACCAGCAGCAGGATGAGCCCCAGGACACGCCGCATCAGCGGAATGTCGCCCGTTCGGTCTGGCGGGCGACCCGCTGCTTGTTGGCGAGCACGCGGACCGCGGCCAGCCCGAAGACGAAGCCGCCGACGTGGGCGAAGTACGCGACGCCGCCACCCCCACCGGTGGGCTGCGCGAGGTCGAAGTAGCCCATCACCGCCTGTTCCAGGAACCAGAAGCCGAGCACGAGCAAGGCTGGAAGTTCGAGGATCGTGAAGA
>JAXDHL010000569.1:0-4527 GCA_034664525.1 Solirubrobacteraceae bacterium | reverse complement strand
ACGCGGTCGCCGACCTTCAGGTTGCCGACGCCGCGGCCGGTCTCGACGACCTCGCCCATGAACTCGTGGCCGAGGATGTCGCCGCGCTTCATCGTCGGGATGTACCCGTCGTAGAGATGCAGATCGGACCCGCAGATCGCCGTCGAGGTGATCCGCACGATCGCGTCGCGCGAGTTGAGGATCGTCGGGTCCGGGACGTTCTCGACCTGGACCGTGTTGCGACCCGACCAGACGTTGGCCCGCATCAGGCAACCACCTTGTCGGTCGTGGGTTGCGGGAGCGGGTGCGCGGGGCGCTGCTTGAACTTGCGCTCGGCCAGCTCGCCCTCCGGCACGGCGTCCGAGCGGACGACCTCGCCGGTCTCGACGTACTGCTTGAAGCGCCGCAGATCGTCCTTGACCTTCGCCACCAGCTCGCGGCCGGTGAGCCTGGAGACCACGCCGCCGAGCTTGCCGCCGGGGGCGTCGTAGTCGAGCGCGACGTGGATCTCCGTGCCGCGGTCGCCAGGGGCGTCCTTGAAGCTCACGGCGGCGTGCCCGTCGCCGGCGTGGCCCACCCGCTGATCCCAGGCGTCCCACAGCCTTCTCACCTCATCGCGAGTGCCTTGCACGGTGATGGCTGCCTTCGATGTCATCCGACGGACCTCCTGGGAGCGGGGGTTTCAAGTGGGGCTGACCGCGTCATGGGGTCGGGAAACCGGGGCGGATGCCGCATCTTCGGCTGGGGCATATGCCCCACTGAGCGGCGGGGCAGGACCACGTTGGCCGCTATCCCGCGCGGCAGAGCTGAGGTCCGAGCGCGGTCAGCCGTCATCGGTGGAGCGTCCGCTACGGGCGCGCGAGCAGCGCGCGGTACTCGTCGGGCAACTGGGCGACCGTGTCGGCGAGCTCCTTCGGGCTGACGGCTTCACGCAGGGTGGCGAAGACCGCGCGAGCGTGTTCGGTGGCCTGGTCGGGCGGGACGCCTTCGAGCTCGGCGATGACGCGCACGAAGTCCGCCGGTGAGAGGCGGCGGGCGGCGCCGTGGCTCTGGGCATCCCCGCGCCGCAAGGGCGGATGCAGCTCCGGGGGAAGCTGGGCGGTGAGATCCTCGACCTGGCCACCCGTGATGCGCTGGCCCAGCGCCTCGAGCACGGCGTCGATGGCGCGCCGGGCGGCCTCACGGTCAAGCCCCGCCCGCTGAGCCACGCGGGCGACGAACTCCTCAGCCGCGAGCGGCGGCGGCCGGTCGGGCTCCGCTTCGGGCGGAGGCTCGGCGGCCGCGAGCAGGCCGGCGAAGTCCTTGGGCAGCTCGGCCGCCATGTCCGACAGCTCGTCATACGAGACGGCGCGACCGAGCGCCGCGAAGACGGCTCGTGAGTGCCGTTCGGCCGTCGCCACGTCGGTGCCTTCGCGCTCGGCGACGCGACGCAGGAACGTCGCGGCGTCGAACGGCTGGGCCTTCGAGTCGTTCGCCAGCACCTCGCGCAGCTCGAGCGGCAGCTGCTCGGCGATGTCACGCGCCTGCCCAGCGGAGAGCCGCTCGCCGAGCGTCTGGAGCGCCGCGCGCACCGCTCGCTCAGCTTCGGCACGGGACACCCCCGCTTCGCGCTCGACGACGCTGAGGAAGCCGGTGTAGTCGATGGGAGGATTGCGGATCGTCATGGTGCGCTGACTTCGCGATGACCGGTGTTCCGCAGGCCAGGTCAGGCGGGCCGGGCCGAGCTCTGCTCGGCGCTCGCTCGTGTCGCGCGCCGGACTTCCTCCAGGGTGTGCTGCTCCTGTTCGAGGTTCTGCCGCAACAGTCCCGCGACGTCGGCGTGGCCGAGCGCCTCGGCTTCGGTGATCAGCCAGTCGTAGACGGCGATCTCGTGGTGCTCGGTGTCGGCCGCGCCGGCGAGGATGACGGCGTCGACGATGCCGTCGTCGCTGCGCTTGACCTGCACCAGCCCTTCCTTGTCGATCGCCTCGATGACCAGGTCGGTGTGCTTCTCGGGCTCCTGGCCGAGCGAGGAGAACGCCTGCTCGAGGTTCGCGATCTGCTCGCGCGTCTCGTCCTGGTGGTGGCGCAACTGCTCGCGCAGGGCGTCACTCTGGGCGGCACCCTGCAGCCGGCCGAGCATGTCGACGACCGTGTTCTCCATCTTCAGGGCGCTGCCGAGCTTGTAGCTGAACAGCTGCTTGGGGTCCTGATGCTTTTCCAACACGGTGTTCGCTCCTGGTCGAGTGAAGGGCTGCTCACTCGAGCGGTTAGGTCCGGACGTCGTGAAGGCAAGCGCTTGACGGCCGGCTGCCCTACCGCGCTTGGACTCGCGCGCCGATGCCGGCGATGGTTCGACCCCGGCCGCCTCTGGCCGCTGCACCCCGCCGACGACGAGCCGGGCACCCCGGCGGACGGCGTCCTGCGGGGCGTCTACGTCGGCGCCGCCGGCATGCTGCACGCGCTCGGGCGGCTCGCCGAGGCGGGGCCTGCACGTGCCGGTGCTGGACGGCGCGGCGATCGTCGACGGCCTCCACGATGCCGCGCTCGCCTCGCCGGACGAGCCGGACGCCGGCGCGTCGCTGCTCACGCGCCGTGCCTCGAGGGCACCGCCGGCTTCCCGGCCTCGACGATCTCTGAAGTCCGTGTCCGGCGGGAACCCTGTCGGCGATCACCAAACGACCGGGGGGCCCATGACGGACTTCGTGTACAAGAGCATCGAGATCACCGGATCGTCGCCGTCCGGGGTCGACGACGCGATCGCCAAGGCGATCAGCAAGGCCTCGGAGACCGTACGCAACCTCGACTGGTTCGAGGTCGACCAGATCCGCGGGCACATCGAGGAGGGCCGCATCGGCCACGTCCAGGTGACGCTGAAGATCGGCTTCCGGCTCGACTGACCGCCGAGCCCGTCAGTCGAGCGGCGGCTCCGCCAGCAGGGCGTCGAGGGTGGTGGAGGTCATGCACCGATCCTCCGCCGCCGGCCCCTGAGCCGGACGGGAAGTCACTCACAACCCGGTCCCGGCGCGCCGTGGCATCTCGCGCATCCATTGGATGCGTCAGATGCCAAGCACTCGGCGACGCACGCCCCGCCCGGCCGAGTCTCCCGACGGCTGCGTCACTCCGTCCGGCCTAGCGACCGCCCTGCGGGACCTGCAGCGTGGCGACGGAGCCGTCGGCGGCCTTGAACCCGAGCTTGTCGAGGCCCGACTGCAGCGACTGCGAGTAGCTGGCGCTCGTGAACGTGGCCCCGCTCACCGCGTCGATGGCCGCGGTCTGCTGGGTCAGGGCCTCCTGCTGCAGGATCGGGGCGGCGTAGGAGGAGATCGCCACCGAGCGCGGGTCGATGCCCTGCAGTTGCAGCGCCTCGACGTTGACGATCTTGCCGCCCTTGACGGTCACGCGGACCTGAGCGTTGCCGTACTGGGTGGGGATGGCGTCGCCGGTCGCGGTGCCGGACACGGTCTTCGGGGTCGAGGAGCCCGAGCCCGAGCCCGAGCCGCTGGTCGTCGGCGTCGGCGTCGGCGTCCGGGTCGCCGTCGCGGTCGCCGTGGTGGCCGCGGCGGTCGCGGTCGGGACGGACGGCGAATGGACGTGGAAGGCCAGGGTGCCGGCGGTGCCGGCGACCGTGGCGGCGAGGACGATCGGTGATCTGCGCATGTCAGAAGGTGAAGGATTCGAAGTGGATGTGGTCCTCGGTCACGCCCGCCCGCTGCAGCTCGGCTGCGAGCCGGCGCGACAGGGCGTCGGGACCGCACAGGTAGACGTCGCGCCGGCGCACGTCCGGGACGATCCGGCGTAGGGCGCCGGCGTCGAGGTGCACCTGGTCGCGCGATCCGACGAGCTCGACGAGCCGGCCTCCGCGGCGCTCGACCTCCTCGGCGACCCCGTCGCGCAGCACGAGGTCGGCACGCGTCGACGCACGCAGCAGGACGGTCACGTCGGTGTGCCGAGGCAGCTCCTGCAGCATCGCCAGGACCGGTGCGGTGCCGACGCCGGCGCCCACCAGCAGCAGCCGGTCGCGCCTGGCGGTGTCGGCGGTGAAGGTCCCGTAGGGGCCTTCGATGGCGACGCGCGTGCCCGGCTCGAGCCGCGCCAGGTTCGCGCTGTGATCGCCGAGGTCCTTGACCGTGATGCGCAGCAGGTCGCCCGACGGGGCCGCCGACAGCGAGTACGGGTGAGCCTGCCACCACTGCCCGCGGCGCAGGAACCGCCACTGCAGGAACTGGCCGCCGGCGACCGGCAGCCGGTCCAGCTTCCGGCCGTGCAGGAGGACCGAGACGACGCCCGGGCCCTCCGGCGTGACGCCGACCACCCGCACCTGGTGGCGCAGCGAGCGCCACATCGGCAGCCCGATGCGCGCGGCGACCACGACCATCAGCGTGCCCAGCCACAGCATCGTCCACCAGAAGCGGGTTGCCGGATGCCCGACGAACGCCGCTCCGGTGTCGATCTGGTGCGAGAACGACAGGAACAGCGCGAGGTAGGTGTAGAGGTGCACCGACCACCACGTCTCGTAGGCCATCCGGCGGCGGGCCAGCCGGTAGGACGTGATGCCGGCCGCGAACA
>JAXDHL010000568.1:0-4892 GCA_034664525.1 Solirubrobacteraceae bacterium | reverse complement strand
CGCCACGGCGCGCTCCAGCGACGCCCGCGCCTCGGCGGGATCCTCGCCGACCCGCACGCCCAGGCGGCCCTCGAAGACGAGCTCGTCCGGAACCCGGCTCGACCACGTCCCCGCCTGGATCCGCCCGACCAGCAGGGGGTAGGGCAGCGCGAGCGGGGCCATCAGCGGATGGGCGACGTCGGCGTTGACGGCGCGCTCGTGGGCCTGGAGCGCCTGGTGGATCGGGACGTAGCGGTCCAGCGCCGAGACGCCCTCGAGCCGCACGGCGGCGTGGGCGCTCACGCCGGTCACCGTGCCGGTGAACGTCAGCGCACCGGCGTGCGCGACGACGACGTCGAAGGCCGTCGGCTCCGGGATCAGGCAGGCGTCGAAGCGGTCGTCGGCCTCGAGCGCGGCGAACGTCCCGAGCCCGCCGTCCTCCTCGGAGGCGACCGCCTGCAGGACGACCTCGGCGGGCGGGCGGCCGGCGACGCGCCGCACGGCGGCCATCGCGTGCAGCGCCGCGACGACGCCGCCCTTCATGTCCAGCGAGCCGCAGCCGTGGACGACGCCGTCGCCGATGACGCCGTCAAACGGCGGGTGGACCCACGGCGCGGCGCCGGGTGCGACGACGTCGAGGTGGCCGTTGAGGCACAGCCGCCGCGGGCCGGCGCCCGGCAGGGTCGCGGTCAGACCGACCAGCTCGGCCCGCGGCGCCTCCTCGCCGGGGTAGCCGGGCGCCGCCCGCACGGCATCGAGGTCGTGGACGTCGACGCGGGCGGGGAGGTCGTGCGCGGCCGCGATCGCGGCCAGGGCCTCGACGGCGGGCCGCTCGTCGCCGGTGACGCTCGCCGCGCGCACCAGGCGCGACACGTCGCGGGCGATCGCGGCGCCGTCGATCGCGGCGAGCACCGCCGCCTCGGTGGCCTCCGTCATGCCCCGCAGCTTCGCCGATGCGACGGACGCCGCAGGCCGGCGCATCATCCGTCGGACACGCCGCGATGAGTTCCGGGCGCCGCAGGGGTCTGATCAGGAGCGTGGCCCCACGAGCACCCAACCGAGGAGAACGCCGACGATGACGCTGCCCAAGATCGTGTCCCAGGACGACTGGCGAGCCGCCCGCAAGGCGCTGCTGGTCAAGGAGAAGGAGCTGACGGCCGCGCGCGACGCGCTGAGCACCGAGCGCCGCGAGCTTCCGATGGTCCGGATCGAGAAGGACTACATCTTCGAGGGCCCGGAGGGGCAGGCGAGCCTGCCGGACCTGTTCGACGGCCGCCTGCAGCTGATCGTCGCGCATTTCATGTTCGACCCGAGCTGGGACGAGGGGTGCTCGAGCTGCTCGGCCGGCGCCGACGAGATCGCCCCCGGGCTGGAGAAGCACCTCGACGTCCGCGACACGCGGCTGGTCTTCGTCTCGCGGGCGCCGCTGGCCAAGATCGAGGACTTCAAGGGCCGCAAGGGTTGGACCTTCCCGTGGTACTCGTCCTTCGGCAGCGACTTCAACTACGACTTCCACGTCACGATGGACGACGCGGTCACCCCGTTGGAGTACAACTACCGCACGGCCGCCGAGTGGGAGGCGCGCGGCAAGGGTGACGCCGTCACGGGCGAGCAGCCATGGGAGGCGCCGGGCACGAGCGTCTTCCTGCGGGAGGGTGACGCGGTCTTCCACACCTACTCGACCTACGGCCGCGGCGCCGAGTGGACGGGCGGCTCCTACGCCTACCTGGACCTGACGCCGCTCGGGCGCCAGGAGGACTGGGAGGAGCCGAAGGGCCGCGCGGCCGCGGTGCGCGCCGCGCAGCCCGACTTCGCGACGTGACGGGCGCTGCCGGTCAGCGATCCTGAGCAGACCCGCCGGCGGCACCCGCTGGTCGCCTAGGAGTGGTTGGGCCCGTCGTCGGCGCCGTGGCGGCGCACGGTCGCGACGTGGCGGCTGCTGTGGTGCGAGTGGTGACGCTCGCCGGCGCTGGAGCGATGCCCGGCCGGATCATCGGCGCCGTGGCGCGCCAGGGCGGCGGGGGCCGCGCCGGCCAGGCCGATCGCGGCGATGGCCAAGGTGGCGGGGATGGTGCGGCGTGAGAGCAAGGACATGAGCAACTCCTAGGTCGTGGTCGACGTGTGCTGCTCCATCACTGTGCGGCCAGGGCGGTCCCGGTTTCCATGGGACAAAGGTCGCACTGCCACCCGTTGCGCCGGTTCGCCGTGCACCATGTGCGCAAATGCTCGTCCAGGACCCACCCTCGCGCGGCCGCGCCCCGATCGGGACGCCCCCCAGCGCGGCCTCCGCCGTAACGCGCTTCATGCTCGGGTCGCTGGCCGCGATCGCGGTCGTGATCGTCGGCGGGTTCTTCGCGCTGCGCTCGGTCACGGTGAGCGAGGCCGAGCGCGACACGCGTGCGCGCGTGGAGCTGCAGGGCGCGCTGGTGGAGTCCGCGGGCCTCACCGACGGCCTGCTGCGCGGCGACCCGCGGGCGACCGCCCACCTCGACGACCTCGTGGTCGGGAGCCTGCTCAGCGCCTCGGTCGTGCGCGTGAAGGTGTGGTCGCGCGACGGGCGCGTCCTGTACTCCGACGAGCCCGCGCTGATCGGCCGGCGCTTCGGCCTGCCCAAGGACGAGCAGGCGCTCTTCACCAACGGCCGCTCCGAGGCCGAGCTGAGCGACCTCTCCAAGCCCGAGAACCGCTACGAGCGCGCCGCGGGCAAGCTGCTGGAGGCGCACACCGCGATCCGGACGCCGAACGGCACGCCGGTGCTGTTCGAGACCTACCAGCGCTTCGATGCGGTGAGCGCCTCGGCGCAGCGGCTGCTGCGGGCCCTGTCGCCGACCCTCATCGCGGCGCTGGCCGTGCTGCTGCTCTTCCAGGTGCCGCTGTCGTGGTCGCTCGCGCGCCGGATGCAGCGCGGCCATCGCGATCGCGAGCGCCTCCTGGAGCAGGCGATCGAGGCGTCCGACCGCGAGCGGGGACGGATCGCCGCCGATCTGCACGACGGCGTCGTCCAGGACCTCGCCGGCGTCGCGTTCGGCCTGGCGCCGCTCGCCGACGACGCCGCGCGCCGCGGCGCCGACGCGGAGGCCGCCGCGCTGCGCGAGAGCACCGGCCGCCTGCGCCAGGGCGTGCGCGCGCTGCGCACGCTGCTCGTGGAGATCCATCCGCCGAACCTGGCCTCGGCCGGCCTCGGGGCGGCGCTGGACGACCTGCTCAGCCCGCTGGCCGCCGCCGGCGTCGTGACCGAGCTCGAGGTCGACGACTACGCGGCGGCGGGGTCGGGCGCTGGCGCCGACGCGCTGGTCTACCGCGTCGCCCGCGAGGCCCTGCGCAACGTCGCTGCGCACGCCGGGGCGCGCCACGTCCGGGTCGTCGTGGCGACGGCGCCCGGCACGCTCGGGCTGACCGTGACCGACGACGGCGACGGCTTCGACGCCGGGCAGCGCGCCGAGCGCGCCGGCGAGGGCCACCTCGGCCTGACCTTGTTGGAGGACCTCGTCGTCCAGGCCGGCGGGACGCTCAGCGTCGCGTCGGAGCCGGGCGCCGGGACGACCGTCGTGCTGGAGGTCCCCGTCGCATGATCCGCGTCGTGCTCGCCGACGACCACGGCGTCATCCGCGACGGGCTCGGACGGCTCATCGCCGCGCTGGAGGACATCGAGGTCGTCGGCGTGGCGGCCGACGGGGTGGAGGCGGTGGCGCGCTGCGCCGAGCTGGCCCCCGACGTCGTGTTGATGGACTTGGACATGCCGCGCATGGACGGCATCGAGGCAACGCGGCGCGTACTCGCCGACCATCCGCAGACCGCGGTGCTGGTGCTCACGTCGTTCTCCGATCGCCCGCGGATCCTCGGCGCGATCGAGGCGGGCGCCTGCGGCTACCTGCTCAAGGACGTGGCGGCCGACGAGGTCGCCGACGGCATCCGGGCCGCGGCACGCGGCGAGTCGCCGATCGATCCGCGCGCCGCACGGACGATCCTCACCGCCCAGTCACGGCCCGATCCCGCCGAGCGCCTGTCGGGCCGCGAGGCCGAGGTGCTGGCGCTGCTCGTCGAGGGCCTGCCGAACAAGCTCATCGCGCGACGGCTGGAGATCAGCGAGAAGACCGTCAAGACGCACCTGACGAACATCTTCCGCGCGCTCGGGGTCAGCGACCGCACGCAGGCGGCGCTGTGGGCCGAGCGCCACGGGTTCGTCGCGCGCCGCGGCGGATGAGCGACTGCGACGGAAGTCCCATTGCGCGCGGCGCGGCGCCGCGACAGGGTGACGGGGCGCCCATGCAGCCGTCCCGCCGACTCCTCGCCGTCTCTATCGCCCTGCTCGCAGGGGTCGGCGGCGCGCCGGTCGCCGCGCTGGCCCGCGGCGGCGACGACAGGCCCGAGGTGCGCGCGGCCGGCACGTGCGGCGGCGGCGTCCGCTCCGAGCTGAAGGTCAAGGCGCGCGATGGCGGCCTGGAGACCGAGTTCGAGCTCCAGCACGCCCGCCCCGGCTCGTCGTGGCGCGTCGTCGTCGTCCAGGAGCGCCGCGTCGTGTGGCGCGCATCGCGACGGGCCGGCGGGCGCTCGGGGTCCTTCACCGTGTCGCGCAGCCTGCCCGACATGGCCGGGGCCGACCGCGTCAGCGTCCGGGCGTCCGGTCCGGGCGGCGTGACCTGCCGCGCCTCGGCGACCCTGCCGGGCGCCTGAGCGCGGCGCGCTACAGCTCGAGCGGCCGCGGGCCCCGGGGCGGATGGAGCAGGGCGTCGGCCCGGGCTTCGGGGAGCGCGTCGAACGGGACGACGACCTCCACCAGTTGGTAGCCCACCGTCGTGTGGGCGGCGACGGTCGCCAGAGACCCGCCGCAGAAGGGACAGCGCTGAAGGGGTGCTGCGGCGGCGCGTGCGAAACGCAGTTGGCAGCCTGGGCAGGTGACGTGGGTCATGAAA
>JAXDHL010000567.1:0-4445 GCA_034664525.1 Solirubrobacteraceae bacterium | reverse complement strand
TCCAGGACGAGCACGGTGTCGGCCTCGCCCTCGCGCGCGGTGACCGCGACGACGTGCGCGTCGTCGCCGGCGGCCCGGAGGCGGCGGCAGACCTCTACGCCGTCGGGGCCCGGACCGAGCGTGAGGTCGAGCAGGATGAGGTCGAACGACCCGGCCGCCAGCGCGTCGAGGGCGGCGCGGCCGTCGGCGGCCTGGACGACGAGGTGCCCGTCGGAGGCCAGCGCACCCGCCATGACCTCGCACAGGTCGCGGTCGTCCTCGACCACCAGGACGCGCCCTTCGGGTCTGGCGTCGTCGCCCAGCATCAGGCGAATGTAGAGGGCGATCCCTGCATGCGGCCTGAACGCAACACGATTCCAACACCACCTCCAAATGCGCCCAACGACCGCTTGGCGGAACGCTCAGCGCCACGTCCCATGCTCGCGTCATGGACCGATTCCCGCAGGTGCCCGACGCCGGCCCGCTCCCTCGCCTGGCCGGGCTCTCGATCGTCCTGCCGTGCCACGACGAGGAGGGCAACGTGCTGCCGGCCATCGACGAGGCGACCGCGGCGGCGCAGCAGGTGGCCGACGCGCACGAGATCCTGGTGGTCGACGACGGCAGCTCCGACGCGACGCGCGCGCTGGCGCTGGAGCGCGCCGCGACCGACCCGCGCGTCCGGGTGCTCGTCCACGAGCACAACCGCGGCTACGGCGCGGCGCTGCGCACGGGCTTCGCGGCCGCGCGGCTGGAGTGGATCTTCCTGACCGACGCCGACCTGCAGTTCGATCTCGGCGAGCTGGACCGGACGTTGCCGGCGGCGATGAGCTGCGACATCGTCGCGGGGTACCGCATGCGGCGGGCCGACCCGCCGCACCGGCGCCTGAACGCGGCCGCCTGGAACAGGCTCGTGCGCCGGTCGTTCGCGCTGCCCGTGCGCGACGTCGACTGCGCCTTCAAGCTGATGCGCCGCGATCTGATCGGGCGGCTGGCGCTCGAGGCCGAGGGCGCGATGGTGAGCACCGAGCTGCTGGTCCGCGCGCAGGCCGCGGGCGCCCGGATCGACGAGCTCGGCGTGACGCACCGGCCCCGGACGGCGGGACGCTCCTCGGGCGCCGCCCCGGCGGTGGTGCTGCGGGCGTTCCGGGAGCTGCGGACCCTGCGCGCGCAGGTCCGCGCCGAGGCAGAGGCCTTGCCGGCCGAGGCGGAGGCGTTGCCGGCCCCGGCGGCGGCTCGCGCGCGGCCGGTCTGAGCCTTCGTGGCCGTCCTCGCGGCTCCGCGCCCGCCGGCGATCCCGAGCCGGCCGCGGGTGGGGCGCGTCGCGGCCTGGGCGCCCGAGGCGGCCGTCGTGGTGCTGGCGGCGGCGCTGCGCCTCGTCGCGCTGGCACGCGTCCCGGTGGACCCGTACTACGACGCGGCCGTCCGCTCGATGGGCACGTCGTGGGCGGCGCTGCTCAGCGGCGCCTACGAGCCGGGGCGCCGGGTGGCGATCGACAAGCCGCCGGTGGACCTGTGGCTCCAGGTGCTGTCGACGCGGGTCCTCGGGTTCGGCCCGTTCTCCCTGCACCTGCCCGAGGCGCTCGGCGGCGTGGTGCTCGTCGTCGCGTCGATGGCGCTGCTGCGCGCGCTGCTCGGGCGCGGTGCGGGTCTGGCCGCGGGGCTCGCGCTGGCGGTGCTGCCCGCCGCGGTCGTGACCGCCCGCAGCGACACGATGGACGCGGTGATGGCCGCCCTGGCGGTGACGGCGGCGGCGCTGGTGGCCCGTGCCGCGCGCCGGGACGGCGCCGTGGTCGCCCCGCTCGCCGCGGCCGGAGCGCTGCTGGGCCTGGCCTTCGAGGTCAAGCTCTCCGAGGCGCTGCTGCCCTCCTCCGCGGTCGCGCTGCTCTGGCTCCTGACCGGGCCGCCGGGCCGCCGCCTGCGCGGCGCGGCGGTGGGCGCGACGGCCTTCGTGGTCGTGGCGGTCGGCTGGCTGGTGCTCGTCTCGATCGTTCCGCTGCACCCGCGGCCGTGGGCGCTGGGGTCGACGAACGGCTCGCCGTGGCAGGCGGCGCTGATCTACAACGGCGTCGACCGGATCGTGCCCGGCCGCTCGTCGCACACCTCCGCCTCCGCCGGCGCCGCCACCGTCCCCCTCCGGCGGGGCCCGCTGACGGCCACCCAGCGGCGCGCGGTCGCGCGCCATCAGCGCGACCACACCGTCGCGCTCGCGCGCCGTCCCGGCGGCCCGAGCCCCACGCGCCTCCTGTCCTCCCGCGCGCATCTGTGGACGTGGATCGGGATCGAGGCCGTCGCGGCGCTGGCCGCGCTCGCCGCCGCGCTGGCCCTCGGGGCCCTGCGGTCCGGCCGCGTCGATCGGGTCGCGCGCGGCGGCGTCGCGGCGCTCGCCGTGTGGCTGGTCGGCGGCCTGGTCTTGTGCAGCGCCATGCCGGACCTGCGCCCGCGCTACCTCGAAGGGGTCGGTCCGGCGGTGGCGTGCGTGCTCGGGGCGGGCATCGTGCTCGCCGCGCGGGGGCGGGCGCTCGTCGCCGCCGGCGTCCTGGCCGCGGTGCTGGCGGTGCCGCTGCAGGTCTGCATCGCCGCCGTGGCCCGCCACACCCAGGACTCGGGCCGGCCGGGGGCGATCGCCGAGGCGCGCGTCGCGCCCCTGGCCGACTACGTCCGCACGCGCGATGGCGCCGCGGCCGACGAGCTCGCGGTCAGCGCCCCCGCCAAGGCCGGGCAGCTCATCGCCCGCGACGGCCGCCCGGTCCTGATCCTCTCCGACGGCGCGGGCCGCCAGCTCGTCACGCCGGCGCAGCTGGCGGACGCCGTGGCCGCCGGCCGGGTCCGCTTCGCCCTGCTGGGCAACGGCTGCAGCGCCGGCAGCGGCAACCAGCGCACCGGCTGCCTGCCGGTCATGCGGTGGGCCCGCCGCCACGGCGTCGACGTCAGCCGGGCCGCGGGCCAGCCGCATCCGGGGGCGCTCTACGACCTCAGGCCATCGGCGGCCGGTCGGGCAGCGACCGGAAGAACATCCAGGTCCGCCACGTCGTCGAGAACGCCGCGGTACTCGGCATCGTCCGCGGGCCGCCGGGCCAGCCATGGGCCTGGTGGTCGAGCCGCACGTGGACGACGGTCGTCGCGGCGGCGCAGTGGCGCCACACCATCACGCTGACGCCCGGCGCCGGCACGAACCGGTCGGCGACCCCGACGCAGCCGTCGAGGCGCCGCCACCGCGACAGGTACCGGGGCACGCTGCCGCGGTAGTCGGGCGGCAGCCCGCCGTACGGCACGACTTGGTCGGCGGTCCCGTGGATCTCCATCACCGGCAGCGGCCGCGCCGGCCGGCACGCCGGCAGCGCCCGGTACCCGCCGGCCACGGGCGCGGCGCCCGCGAGGCGCCCGGCCAGCTCGCAGGCCAGCCGGGCGGTCATCCCGCCGCCGTTGGACACGCCGGTGACGAACACCCGGGCGGGGTTGACGCACGCCGCGCTCTCCAAGGCGTCGAGCGACCTGTTCAGCTCGACGACCTCTCCGGGCCCGGTCGACGCGGTGCCGGAGATGTCCCAGAAGGAGGTCGGCCCGATCGCGCTCGGGTAGGCCACCAGGAAGCCCTCGCGGTCGGCCAGCCGGCTGAAGCCCGTGTCGTTGGCGAAGTCCGGGCCATGCTCGTGCGCGCCGTGCAGGGCGATGACGAGCGGGAGCGGCGAGTAGGCCTTGCGCGGTGCGTGCAAAAGCACGGTCCGGGCCCCGTCGGGGGTGTCGACCGACACCTGGTGGTCGCCGGGCGAGAGCGCCGGGCACGGCTCGTGCGCCGGGTTGGACGCGTAGTCCAGCGCCCCCGCGCCGGCCGCCAGCGCGGCGGCGACGAGCACGACCAGGGCGCCGATCGTCGTGACGATGGTGGCCGCGTGGCGCCTCACGCCGCCACCGGCTCGCGAGCGGGGAAGACCCAGCGGCGGCAGAGGACGAAGGTCAGCACCGTCGCCGGCGGAAGCGCGACCACCTCGCCGGCCAGCCGGGGAAGGTGCGCGTCGCCGACCAGGACGGCGAGGGCGAGCGCGTCGACCGCGGCGCCCAGCGCCTGCACCGCGGCGTACCGCGCGCCGGCGAAGGAGCTGCCGCGGCGGGCGCCGCGGAAGGTCCACGCGCGGTTGAGGCGGTAGCCGTTGGCGGCGCCGGCGGCCCAGCTCGCGACCGCGGCGGCGACCGCTGGTGCGCCGAGGGCCACCAGCGCCGAGTAGACGGCGAGGGTGATGACGGTGTTCGTCGCGCCGACCAGGGCGAACCGCACGAGCTGGAGGGCCAGCACCGGTGGGCGGCGGGTCGTGCCCAGGACGGTCACTTGAGGTAGCTCTCCGTGAAGAGGTGGTTGGCGCGGCCGGCGGCCGACCGCGTCGGGTAGTAGCCGACCGAGTGGAGCAGCCGCGGCATCTGCGGGATCGCGCCGAGTGCCAGCCACGCGGTGAGCAGGATGCAGGCCACGG
>JAXDHL010000566.1:0-7671 GCA_034664525.1 Solirubrobacteraceae bacterium | reverse complement strand
GCCCTCGGCGCGCAGCACCGCGACCACCAACGCGCCGTCGGGCAGGCCGAGGTTCATCACCGGCTTGCCGGCCGCCGGGGCGCCGTCGGACACGACGAGCTCGATGATCTCGAGCCGCTCCTCGGGCAGGTCGAGCAGGTGCACGAGCCCGTAGCGCGGGACCTCGTGCTCGATCAGCCGCAGGATCAGATCCGTCGCCGACACCGCCGGCTGGATGCCCAGCAGCTTGAAGTGCTCGAGGTTCCGCGGGTTGTTGCAGCGGGCGATGATGCGGTCGACGAGGTACTTCTCCTTGGCGACCTGGCAGATCAGCAGGTTGTCCTCGTCGTCGCCGGTGACCGCGACGACCAGGTCGGCGCGGTTGATGCCCGCGCGCTCGAGCACCCACAGCTCGGTCGCATCGCCGTAGTGGACGGCGTGCTCGAGCTCCTGCTCGACGGTCAGGTAGCGGCGGCGGTCGGCCTCGATGACCGTCACCTCGTTCTCCTTCTCGAGCAGCTCGCGAGCGAGGTTCCAGCCGACCTTGCCGGCTCCGGCGACGATCACGTACATCTGAGGCTCCTCCTCGGGCACGAGGAGCGCCACATCACGCGCCTTCCTCGCCGGGGCGGCCCACGGCCGCCTCGGCCTCGCCGAGCGCCGCGCGCTCGAGCTGGTCGATCGCGATCGCGGTCGGGCACACGGTCTGCAGCCCCTGCTCGGCGTACCAGGAGGCGCGGCGCGGATCGAGGACGCGGGCGATGACCTTCGGCACCTCGAAGCGGCGGTGGGCGATCTGGGACACGACGAGGTTGGTGTTGTCCCCGTTGGTGGAGGCGATGAAGACGTCCGCGTCCTCGATGCCGGCCTCCTCGAGCGCCTCCATCTCGAGCGCGGTGCCGATCGTGAACCGCCCGCCGGCGGCCTCCCACGCCTGCCCGAGCTCGACATCGAGGCGCTCGTGGGAGAGGGGGTCCTCGTCGAGGACGGAGACCGTATGCCCGGCACGCAGCGCGGTGGTGGCAACCGAGGCCCCCACCCGCCCGGCGCCGACGACGAGGACGAACATGGGTCGGATGCTACGCGAGGGGCTTGCCCGGGGCTTCGTTGCCATCTGCACTCGGGACCGGGACGTGGGTGCCGTGGCCGCGGCGGCGCAGGCGGTCCGCTGCCCGGCGCATCGGGCGGGTCGGGTCGCCGGCCGGCGGCGGCGCGCCCGGGCGCTCGGCGTGGCGGGAACGGCGGCCGTTCGGGTCCGGCGGCGCGGTCAGGATCACCCGGCACGGCGCCTTGGTCACCACGTAGCGCGTCGTGTCCCCCACGAACGTGCCGCGCAGGCCCTCCTTGCCGCCGAGCAGCACCCCGCCGCGCACGAGCGACGGCTCCTCGGCCGGCATCACGATCGCCTCGACGCCGCGGCGGCGCGCCTCGCGCACGATCGCGGCGCCGGCCGAGCGCGCGCGCACCGTGAACGGGGAGACCGTCACCCCCTCGTACTCCTCCCCCACCGCCTTTGCGCGCGCCAGCGCGGCGCGCGCCCGCTTGAGCTCGCCCTCGCCGAGCCGGCCGTCGAGCGGGAGCGCCATCGGGACCTCGAACACCCAGATCGCCTCGATCGAGGCGCCCTCCTCCTCCTCGTCCGGCCGGTCCTCGGCGGCCAACCGGCCGGCCGTCTGCATGATGTCGTCGTCGAGCGGGCTGCCGAACACCGGCACGAGGATCGACCCGTACTCGGCTCCGCGCACCTCGGTGCGGGTGAGCGAGTCCTCGGGCACGGTCAGCCGCCGGGTCAACGGCTTCTCGGAGCCCGTCCGGTAGGTGACGTACAGCACGATCCCGAACAGCAGCCAGCTCGGACCGACGATGCGCGCCGAGCTGTGCAGCGCGAGCACGGAGGCGAACGCGCCGATCGACACGATCGCGCCCAGCACGGCGGGGATCGGGACCGACACGCCCCCGACCCGCACGTTGAACGGCACGCGGAACGGGCGGTCGCGGTCTGGCTCCCGCCGGCGCAGGTTGAGCACGGACAGGTGCACGAGCGCGAAGGCGAGCGTCGCGCCGAACGCGTAGATCGCGCCGAGGAACTTCGGGTCGCCCGGGATCACCAGGGCGATCGACAGCACGGCCCCGACGACGATGATCACCACCGGCGTCCGGTAGGTCGGGTGCAGGCGCCCGATCGCGGACGGGATCTGACGGTTGACCGCGAGCGAGTAGCCGAGCCGCGAGAGGCCGAGCATCGACCCGATGCAGGCGGTGAACAGCACCAGCGACGCCGAGATCCCGACGGCCCACCGCAGCACGTCGCGCAGGCCGGCCTGGTGGATCTGGTCGATCACCCCGATGACCGGCGCGTCCTTGAGGCCGGCGGCGCCGGCGGGCACGCTGGCGGCGATGATCGCCAGGCCGACGTAGGCGACCATCAGCGACAGGAAGCGCGCGGCCAGCAGGCGCTTGAGCCCGGCCCGGCCGACGGCGACCTGGCCCGCGAGGCCCGACGACGCGTCGAGCGCCGTGAACGCCACGACCGCGAACGTGAACGCGAACAGCAGATCCCTGAACGACACGCTGCCGGCCACGCTGCTCGGCGCCCGCAGCACGTCGGGGTCGAACAGCACGATCAGGCCGATCACCAGCAGCACGACCTGCACGCCGAGGTCGGCCAGGGCGAAGAAGAAGAAGCGCTCGATGCGCCGCGGGTCGAGCCCGCGCAGGTTGATCGCCGCGACCGCCACGATCACGGCGACCGAGAAGGCGAATCCGGTGATCCCCTGGCCGAGCGGCTGCCACAGGGCGCCGAGGTAGTTGGTGATCGCGAGCGCCGTGAGGGCGATCAGGAGCAGGTAGTCGAGCAAGATCGCCCACCCCGCCACGAAGCTCCACAGCTCGTTGAACGCGTAGCGCGCGATGATCGTCGCCCCGCCGCGCTCCTGGTGCAGCGACGCGCCCTCGACGTAGGAGAGCGCGGTCAGGGCGAAGAACAGCGCGGCCGCGAGGTACACCGCCCAGGTCCAGCCATGCGCGCGGTCGGCCACCAGGCCGAGCGAGAAGTAGAAGCCGGCGGCCAGGAAGGCCTGCACGAAGCCCCACAGCACGGGCGAGCCGACCCGGCGGCGGAACGGCGCGGGCATCTCGGAGATCGTGCGCTTCGGGCTCACCGCCCGTCCCCCCCGCGACGCTCGGCCCACAGGCGCCCGGCGCCCGCGGCGCAGAACAGCACGCCGAGCAGGATGCCGGTCGCGACCGGCCCGCCGCCGGCAGCGATCGTGCGGATCAGGATCGCGATCCCGATGAGCAGCATCAGCGCCGGCAGCACGTGCCCGCGCGCGCTCACGCGACGATCTCCGAGCGCATCGCCGCGTGGTAGGCGCCGCGGGCCGCGACGTCCTGCGGGTTGGACTCGATCACGACGCGACACGGGCGCTCGGCCAGGACCGTCTCGAGCGTCTTGCCGAACAGCGACGCGCCGGCGACCCGCCGCGGCAGCGCCATCACGATCGCCGCCGCGCGCATGTCCTCGGCCTCTTCGATGATCCGCCGCCCGGCCTGGCCGGCGCGGACCTTCTCCCAGTGGCCGTTGACCCGCCGGCCGCCCTGCACGCGCGCCTGCTCGATCATCGAGTCGGCAGACGACTCGAGATCGGGCATGCGCGCGTCGACCGACAACGCGTACGGGACGACGACCGTCACGAGCACGTGGATGCCCCGCCGCTTGCGGGCCGCGAGCTTGATCGCGGTCGCCATCAGCTGCTGGTCATAGCCGTCCTCGGCGTTCAGCGCGACGAGGATCGAGTCGTACTCCGCCTCGTGATCGACGACCGGCTGCGGGATGGCGACCTTGTAGGTGCTGGTGAGGTCGAGTCCCTGCGCCCGGCGGAACGGGATGTAGATCAGGATCCCGAGGACGAGCCAGCTGACGCCCGCGAGCGCGACGGTCGGGTTGAGCACGTTGATGACGACGAACGCCAGCGCGGTGAAGGTCCCGCCGACGATCGCGAACAGCGGCGCGTCGTAGCCGCGGATGCGGATGTTGCCGGGCCCGCGGTAGGGGCGCGCCTTCTCGGGGTGCGTCGCCCGCAGCCGCGCCACCGACGCGTGCGCGATCGTGAACGACAGCAGCGCCCCGAACGAGTACAGGCTGCCGAGGAAGCTGGCCCGTCCCGGGAGGATGGCGAGGATCGCGATGCCGCCGAACAGCAGGATCCCGATCCACGGCGTCTGATACTTGGGGTGGAGCCGGCGCAGGGCGTCGGGCATCTGGCGGTGGATGCCCATCGAGTAGACGAGCCGCGAGACGCCGATCAGCCCGGCGTTGGTGGCCAGGAACAGGATCGTGGCGGCGAGCAGCCCGACGTAGATCTCCCCGATGTGCTGCAGCGGGCCGAGGTCCATCGACTTGACCAGGCCGAGGATCGGGTCGCCGGCGTAGCCGCCCTGCTCCTCGGTCAGCCCCAGCAGCGTGTAGTGCTCGCCGACGTGGACGGCGCCGCTGCGCACGACCGCGTCGCCGGCATGCGCGACCTTGACCGGCAGCGCGCTCAGCGCCACGGCCGGCAGCGTGAAGTAGATCGCGAACACCGCGATCCGCACGCGCGAGATCGCAGCCGGGATCGTCTTGGACTCGTCCCGGGCCTCCTCGGCCATGTTCGAGATCGTCTCGATCCCGGTGTAGGCGAGCATGCCGATCGGGATCGCCAGCATGAACTGGCTCCAGGTCGGCGCCACCCCGAGGTCGACGTTGTTGACCAGCGTCTGCGGCGAGAGCACGATGAACACGCCGACGACGACCAGCAGCAGCTGGGTCGCGAAGTCGACGACCGCGAGCAGCACGTTGACGCCGGTCGACTCCTTGGCCCCGAACACGTTGATCGCCGACAGCACGGCGATCACCAGCGCGCCGCCGACGATGTCCCCCGGCGAGTGGCGCAGTGCGTCCCAGAACAGGCCGCCGATGTAGTGCGGCACGAAGAACGCCGAGATGGCGACGGTGATCGTGTACGTCAGCATCCCGGCCCAGGCGGCGAAGAACGACCAGAACTCGTTGAACGCGCGGCGGGCGAACGAGCTGGATCCGCCGGCCTCCGGATACATCGCCGTGGCCTCCGCGTAGGACGCGGCCGTCATGTAGAAGAAGATGCCCGTCAGGATGAAGACGACGGGCGTCAGACCCAGCGCGTAGGAGGCGACCAGGCCGAGCGCGTAGTAGATCGACGACCCGACGTTGCCATATGCGGTGGCGAAGAGGGCGTTCGTGCCCAGGACGCGCTGGAGGCCATGCAGGCGGCGTTCGGCCATGTCGTGCGCCGATCGTAGCGTCGGATCCGTCCGGTTCCGCGGAGGCCGCCTAACGCCGACGTTTGTCGCGGCGGCGCTTACCCCGCCGCCGAATAGCGCTCGACATGCAGCGCGGCGCTCCGGCGCACGTCGAGGTGCTCCAGGACGTGCCGGCGCGACCGCTCGCCGAGCGCGGCGCGGTTCGGGTCCGACAACGTGTCGACGCAGGCGCCGATCAGGGAATCGGCGTTCCCGGACGCCACGATCCGCGCGACGGACCCGAGCACCCGCGGAAGGTCGGAGACCGCCGTGGCAACCGTCGCGGCGCCCGCCGAGGCGGCCTCCAGCGGTGCGAGCGGGAACCCCTCGGACTCGGTGGCGGCGAACACGTACGCGTCGGCAGCGGCCAGCAGCCGCGGGATGTCCTCGCGGGCGCCGAGGAGCCGGAAGCGATCCGGCCCCAGCCCGCGCAGGGTGGCGGCCACGCGCAGCTCGACCTCCAGCGGCCCGCTCCCCGCGGCGACGACGACCGCGTCCACGCCCCGGTCGGCGAGCCCCGACGCCAGCCCGGGCAGTTGCTGCACGCCCGTGCCCGGCCGCAGGTGCGAGCACGACAGCACGATCGCCCGCCCGTCCGGCACACCGAGCTCCTCGCGCACGGAGGCCCGCAACTCGGGCGACGGCCGGTACGCGTCCGTGTCGACGCCGAGGTAGGCGACCTCCACCTTGCCGGCGGGCACGCCGAGCTCGACCAGGTCGCGCCCGACCGCCTCGGAGCTCGCGAAGACCAGCTGGACCTGGGCGGCCAGCCAGCGGTGGCGCAAGCCGGCCGCCGAGCGCCGCGACCCCGGGCTGACGTGCTTGGTCGCGAACCGCGCGGCCACCCCGGCCGACCGTCCCACGGCAACGGCGTTCATCGCGTCGAGCCCGAAGTGCGCGTGCAGGTGCGTCGCGCCCGTCCGGCCCAGCACGCGGCGAAGCCCGGCCACGAAGCGCGGATCGCCAGGGGCGCGGGAGGCTGGGAGGACGTGGATCTCGGCGGCCAGGCCGGCGGCAAACGCCGGCGACGCCGGCGGGGACGGGAAGACGAAGTGCGAAGCGATCCCCGCTTCGGCGCACCGCGCCGCCAGTGCCACCAGGAAGCGCTCGAAGCTGCCGTACTGGTGGGAATGCCAGCCCATCAGGTGGACGACCGCCGGGGGCATCTGCGGCTGACTATACGGGCGGGCGCCCCGGTGGGCGCCCGCTCGGAATGGCTTCGGTTTCGCCTCTCAGCCGGCGCACGCGCCCGCCCTCGGCGAGGTCGCGACTAGGCGATCAGCGGGATGATGAGCAGGGCGACGATGTTCGCCACCTTGATCATCGGGTTGATCGCCGGGCCGGCCGTGTCCTTGAACGGGTCGCCCACGGTGTCGCCGGTCACCGACGCGGCGTGCGCCTCGGAGCCCTTGCCGCCGAACGCGCCGTCCTCGATCAGCTTCTTCGCGTTGTCCCATGCGCCGCCGCCCGCGGTCATCATCACCGCGAAGAACAGGCCGACGACGATGACGCCGATCAGCAGGCCGCCGAGCATCTTGTAGGAGATCAGCCCGACGATCACGGTGAACACGATCGGGATCAGCGACGGGATGATCATCTGGCGCTGGGCCGACCGCGTGACGATGTCGACGCACTGGCCGTACTCCGGCTTCTCTGTGCCGTCCATGATCCCCGGGTGCTCGCGGAACTGCCTGCGCACCTCCTCGACGACCGCGGCGCCGGCCTTGCCGACCGCCTCCATCGACAGGGCGGCGAACAGGCACACCATGAGGCCGCCGACGACCAGGCCGATCAGCACGTCGGAGTCCGCGAGGTCGAACCGGATCGAGCCCGGGCTCACGTGCAACTCGGCCGCCAGCTCGATCTTGAAGGCCGCGAACAGCACGAGCGCCGCGAGCGCGGCCGAGCCGATCGCGTAGCCCTTGGTGACGGCCTTCGTGGTGTTGCCGACCGCGTCCAGCGGGTCGGTGACGTTGCGGACGTCCTCCGGCATGTCGGCCATCTCGGCGATGCCGCCGGCGTTGTCCGTGATCGGGCCGAACGCGTCCAGCGCGACGATCAGGCCGGTCAGCGACAGCTGCGCCATGACGGCGACGCCGATGCCGTAGGTGCCGGCCAGCCCGTGCGCGCCGGCGATGCCGAGCACGATCACGAGCGCCGGGAGCGCCGTGGCCTGCAGGCCCTGCGCCAGGCCCTGGATGATGTTCGTCGCGTGGCCGGTCTGCGACGCGGCCGCCGTCGACTTCACCGGCGAGAAGCGCGTCGACGTGTAGTAGTCGGTGATGACGAACAGCGCGGCGGTCACGCCGAGGCCGATCAGCGCGCACAGGTAGATGTCGCCCGCCGACGGGTTCCCGCCGCCCCTGAGGCCGTCCA
>JAXDHL010000565.1:0-2704 GCA_034664525.1 Solirubrobacteraceae bacterium | reverse complement strand
GGGACCGAACGCCTTGGTCGCGAGCAGCGATTCCGACACCGACGCGGGAAACGCGGCTCGCACCGGGTAGATGCCTGCGACCTCGGGAAGATTCTCGAGGATCGCGACCGCTCTGGGGTCGAGCGGCGCGGCGAAGCCGTCGAGCACGCGCGAGTAGCTGAAGTCGGGATGGACGGTCACGCCGAGCGTCGCCAGCGTCGTGAGCACCTGCTGCTGCGCGGCGTAGGCCTGCGACGTCCACGACCGTTCCTGCGCCTCGGTCGCGTACTTCGCCTTGGCGAGGCGCTGCGCGACCGACGGGGTGTGCAGCACGACGATCATCCGCTGCCCCGAGGGAACCGCACTCCGCGGGTCACCGACGAGCCCGCGCCAGCTGGCCGGGGACTGTTGCCCGGTCCCGTCGCGCCCGCGCGCAACCACCGTCGCTCCAAGCGCGATCGTCAGGATCGCGACAGCAAGCAGACCAACGCTACGCCGTGGCACGCGCATCAAGGGAAAGGTAGTCGGGGTACGGGACGGGGTCGGTATAGCGGCCCGCCGACGCGATCATCGCGGCGTTGTCGGTGCAGAGCGGCAAGGGTGCGAGTGCCGCCTCCGGCAAGGCGGCTCGCAGTTCGGAGTTGGCGGCAACCCCGCCCACCACGGCGATCCGGTCTCCGCCGGCCGCCTCCAGCCGTTCGACGAGCGCGCGGACGATCGCCCGCTGATAACTCGCCGCGAGGTCGGCGCGGCGCGCCTCGAGCTCCTGCGGCGCGAGCTCGCGCACCTTGTAGAGCAGCGACGTCTTGAGGCCGGAGAACGAGAAATCGAGCCCGGGCACGCGCGCGACGGGGAAGTCGTACGCCATCGGGTCGCCCTGCTTCGCCAGCGCGTCGATCTCGCGACCGCCCGGATAGCCGAGCCCGAGCAGACTCGCGCCCTTGTCGAACGCCTCCCCCGCCGCGTCGTCGAGCGTCGTGCCGAGCACGGTGTACCCGCCGCGGTCCTGGACGTCGAGCAGCATCGTGTGCCCCCCGCTCGCGAGCAGGCAGGTGAACGGCGGCTGCAGGTCGAGCGGCCGCAGGTAGAGCGACGAGACGTGCCCGTGCAGATGGTTGACCGGCATGAGCGGCAACCGCCGCGCCCAGGCGAGCGCCTTCGCAGCCGAAACGCCGACGAGCAGGGCACCGATCAGCCCGGGCCGCGAAGTGACGGCGATCGCCTCGACGTCGTCCGTCAAGACCTCGTCGATCACGGGCGCGATCAGGTCCAGATGTCTTCTGGAGGCGACCTCAGGAACGACGCCGCCATATCTTGCGTGCAGTTCGTCTTGGGATGCGACGACGGACGAGACGATCTCGCCGTCCCAGGTGACGACGGCGGCGGCGGTTTCGTCACATGAGGTCTCTATTCCTAGGATCGTCATGGGCTGCTTGCCATTTCGCTTAGACGAAATGGCTAGTTGAAGTGATTGGCACCATTTCGTTGCAGTATTGCTCCACTGCTTTCGGCAGGGTGAGCGGATGTTGCTCGTGACCGCCGATGTGCACGAGCGGGCGTCTGGAGTTCCGGAACTGCTCGGCAAGTTGGGTGCGCTCGTAGACGTGCGGCCACTTCCTCGCTGCGACTACATCTTGGGCCCCCAGACCGTCCTCGAACGGAAGACCGTTATCGGGCTGCATAGGTCCGTCCAGGAAGGTCGTTTCTGGAACCAGATGGGCAAGCTGCGCGCCGCTGGCGCGTCGCCCGTGCTCCTTATCGAAGGGCGATCGGTCTTCAGCGGACCGGTGGCGAACGACGGCATTCGGGGCGTTTGCCTCGCTGTGGCGGACCTCGGCATCACGATCATCCGCAGCGAAGACCCGGACGACACGGCGGCCTGGTTGTTCCGGATCGCCTCTCGACGCCGCGACGGAGCCGTCCGAAATCGTCCCATCTATGCACAGAAGGAGCGTTCAAACGTCGTTTCGCCCGCAGAGGCGGCGCTCGCCGCGGCTCCAGGCGTGTCGACCGTCACCGCCAAGACCGTCCTAGAGCAGTTCGGCTCGCTCCGTAATCTCTGCGCAGCCGACCTCAACGACCTGCAGCGCCTCCCAGGAGTCGGAAGAAAGCGCGCCAAGGCGATCCAAGCGCTGATCCACGATCCTTGGACCGCCCCGCGCTCCAACTAGCCATTCCGTCTCAGCGGAATGGCAGGTCAATGACGAGCATCCCTCCACATGATCAGTGCATCCTCTCGGTTGTCCGTGTAGTAGCCCCGCCGAATGCCTCGTGATTCGAAGCCGAGCTTCTCGTAGAGCCCGATGGCGTCCTCGTTCGAGACGCGCACTTCGAGCGTGTAGCCGCGGCGCTCGTCGTCCCGGGTCAGTTCGAACAGCCGCACGAGCAGCGCGGTCGCGACGCCGCGCCGCTGGTGCTCCGGATCAACGGCGACATTCATCACGTGCCACGCATCGACGTACCGCGAGTTGATCACGTAGCCGACGAGATCCTGGCCCTCGAACGCGCCGAGGCAGATCGACGTCGGCTTCGCGAGCTCCGACGCGAACATCGAGCGCGACCACGGCGTGGGATACGCCTCCTGCTCGATCGCCTCGATCGCGTTGAGGTCGCTCAGTTCCAGGACGCGGATCTCGATCGCGACGGCGGTCATGCGCTGGGCTTCGCGTCGGGATCGCGGACGTAGAGCGGCTCGACCTTCTCTGCGGGGCCGAAGGCGCCGGCG
>JAXDHL010000564.1:0-6845 GCA_034664525.1 Solirubrobacteraceae bacterium | reverse complement strand
GCGAACGTCGAGGTCTGGTGGATGGCCGGGATGACCGACCCGTAAGTCGGATCGGGCTCCAGGCCGGCGTGGACGGCGCGCGTCCCGAACCCGCTCAGGATGCCACCGCTTCGAGTACGTCGCCGCGGGTGACGACACCCGCGGGGACGCCCGCGTCAAGGACCAGCAGCGCCTGGCGATCGCCGACCAGCGCGCTCACGGCGTCGGCCACCGGATCGGTGGTGGAGACGGCGGGCAGCGGCGCCTCCATCACGCGGGCGACCTCGGCGTCGAGCACCCCGGCGTCGTCGATCGCGTGCTTGAGCAGGCCGCGCTCGGCGACCGAGCCGACGATCGTCCGCGCGTCGGTCGCGGAGACCACCGGCAGCTGGGAGACGCGGTGCTCATGCAGCAGGGCGACCGCGTCGCGCACGCGCTGGTGGGCGCCGACGGTGACGAGCGGCGGCACCTCGCCGAGGCCGTGCTTGCGCGTCAGCACGTCGCCGACGGTCGCGGCGCCGCCGCGCGCGAGGAAGCCGTGCTCGCTCATCCACGCGTCGTTGAAGACCTTCGACAGGTACGAGCGGCCGCCGTCGGGGAGGATCGTGACGATCATCGCCTCGGGGTCGTCGATCGTCGCCGCCAGCTCGAGCGCCGCGTGCATCGCGGTGCCGCCGGACCCGCCGGCGAGGATCCCCTCGGTCTCCGCCAGGCGGCGGGCGGCGAGGAAGGAGTCGCGGTCCGACACGCGGATCCAGCGGTCGACCAGCGTACGGTCGAACGTCGCGGGCCAGAAGTCCTCGCCCACGCCCTCGACCAGGTAGGGGCGCACCTCGTCGGAGGAGTAGATCGAGCCGACCGGGTCCGCACCGACGACGACGAGATCCGGCTTGCGCTCCTTCAGGTAGCGCGCGGTGCCGGTGACCGTCCCGCCCGTGCCGACGCCGGCGACGAGGTGGGTGATGCGCCCGCCGGTCTGCTCCCAGATCTCCGGGCCGGTCGTGGCGTAGTGCGCGGCCGGGTTGGCCGGGTTGAAGTACTGGTTGGGCTTGAACGCGCCCGGGATCTCGGCCGCCAGCCGGTCGGACACCGAGTAGTAGGACTCGGGGTCCTCGGGGGCGACGTTGGTCGGGCAGATCACGACCTCGGCGCCGTAGGCGCGCAGCAGGTCGATCTTCTCGCGCGACATCTTGTCCGGCATGACCGCGATCACGCGATAGCCCTTCAGGCGGGCGGCAATCGCCAGGCCGGTGCCGGTGTTGCCGGAGGTCGGCTCCACGATCGTGCCGCCCGGCTGCAGCTCGCCCGAGCGCTCGGCGGCGTCGATCATCGACAGAGCGGCGCGGTCCTTGATCGAGCCGCCGGGATTCAGCGCCTCCACCTTGGCCAGGACCTGCGGGGTCAGGCCGGCCGCGAGACGGGAGACGCGGACGAGCGGCGTGTGGCCGACGGCGTCGAGGATCGAGTCCTTGATGTCCGCCGTCGCGGTGACAGGTGTGGCGGGGGTCATGGCTTCCATTGTGGCAGTTCGTCGGACCAATCCAGTTAGGCCCGAAGATCCTTCGGTCAAGAGGCGACTTCTCACCTATAGTTCGGCCGATGGCCCCGCTCGATGCCGTCGACCGCACGATCGTCGAAGCCCTGCGCGCGAACGCGCGGATCTCCAACTCGCGGCTGGCCGAGCTGGCGGGCGTCGCGCCCTCGACCTGCCTGGAGCGGGTGCGCGCGCTCCGCCGCCGCGGCGTGCTGCGCGGGTTTCACGCCGACATCGATCCGAACGCGGTCGGCTACGGCCTGCAGGCGATGATCGCGGTCCGCCTGTCGGCCCACACGCGCGAGCAGATCCAGGCGTTCACCGACCACGTGCGCGTGCTCGACGGCGTGCTCTCGATCTTCCACATGACCGGCGAGACCGACTACATGCTGCACGTCGCCGCGCGCGACGCGCACGACCTGCGCGAGTTCGTGGTCGAGCACCTGGCGTCGGACCCGACCGTCGCCCACGCCCAGACGTCGCTGATCTACGAGCAGCGCGACGGGCCCGGCGTCCCGCTCGGCTGAGCCGCGCCGGGCGCTGCTTAGCTCTTGGGGATGGTCGCTCGCACACCCCGCCGCGCCTGGGTCATCTGGGGCCTGGGCGTGCTCGCCTACGCGGTCGCGGTGTTCAACCGCGCGTCGCTCGGCGTGGCGGGCGTCGAGGCGCAGCGGCGCTTCGGGGCCACGGCGGCCGAGCTGAGCCTGTTCATCGTCCTGCAGCTCGCGGTCTACGCCGCGCTGCAGGTGCCGGTCGGCGTGATCCTCGACCGCGTCGGCTCGCGCCGCCTCGTCGCCGCGGGCGCCGCCGTGATGGCGCTCGGACAGCTCGTGCTGGCGGTCGCCCACGGCGTCGGACTCGCGGTGGTCGGGCGGGTGCTGGTCGGCGCGGGCGACGCGATGACGTTCATCAGCGTGCTGCGGCTGGTCGCGCTGTGGTTCGCGCCCGAGCGCGTCGCGCTCGTGACCCAGCTGACCGGGATCTTCGGCCAGATCGGGCAGATCGCGGCCGCCCTGCCGCTCGTCACGCTGCTGCACGACGCCGGCTGGACGGCCTCGTTCGTGACGGCGGCCGCGGTCGGCGGCGCCGTCGCGCTCGCCAACGCCGTCGGCCTGCGCGACGCGCCGCCCGGCGCCGCCCCGCGCGGGCGGGCGGCCAGTGCCCGCGAGGCGCTCGCCGACCTCGGCCACGCGTGGCACAACCCGGGTACGCGGCTCGGATTGTGGACGCACTTCGTCTGCCAGTTCTCCGGCATCGTGTTCGCGCTGCTGTGGGGCTATCCGTTCCTGGTCGTCGGCGAGGGCCGCTCGCCCGGGGAGGCGGCGGCGCTGCTGACGATCCTCGTCCTGGTCGGGATGGTCGTCGGGCCGACGCTCGGGCAGATCGCCGGCCGCTGGCCGTACCGCCGGTCGGTCCCGACGCTGGCGATCGTGTTCGCGAGCGCCGGCGTGTGGACGATCGTCCTCGCCTGGCCCGGCCGGGCTCCGCTCGCGCTGCTGGTGCTGCTGGTGGTCGTGCTCGCCTCCAACGGGCCCGGCTCGCTGATGGGCTTCGACTACGCGCGCACCGAGAACGAGGCGGCGCGGATCGGCTCGGCGACGGGGATCGTCAACGTCGGCGGCTTCGTCGCGTCGCTGACGGCGATCCTGCTGATCGGACTCGTGCTCGACCTGCGGGCGCCGGGCGGACCTCACACCTACACGCTCGGCGACTTCCGGGTGGCGATGTGCGTGCAGTACGTGCTGTGGGCGATCGGGCTCGCCGGCGTGCTGCTGACCCGGCGGCGGCTGCGCGCCGCCCGCGGGATCGAGCTCGACCCGTTCCCGCGCGCGCTCGTGCGCGCCTCGCGCCGGCGGCGCGGTCGCTAGTCCCCCGCCGCGTCCAGCCGCTCAGCGAACGCGGCGGCGTCCTCCCCGCGCCGCCGCTCCAGGCTCGCTGCGCCGATGGCCGAGCCCGTCAGCTCGGCGGTCGCGCACAGGCGTGCCGCGACGACCCTCGCACCGGCCAGCACGGTCTCCGGGAGCAGGATGAGGAACCCGTTCTCGGTCCAGCGGGCCGGGAGGTCGGGCAGCCGCAGCGCGACCGCGAGGTGGCGCGCGACCGACTGCAGCAGCTCGTCGCGCCCGCCGGCGTCGCTGGCGCCCATCACGACGTCGATGCGGACCGCGCTCAGCGGCCGGCGGTGCCGCTCGGCCAGCTCGACCGTGCGCTCGAGCTCCAGCGTCGCGCGGGCACGGTTGGCGATCCCGGTCACCGGATCGGTGTGCTCCGATGCGTCAGCCCGGGCGATCAGCTGATCGAGCTCGTCCATCTCCACGTCATCACAACGGGGGCGCGCCCGAACCGTTTGCGGGCGAGCTGTCGAAGGTTGTAAATCTACGCCTTTGCCGTCGGCGCGCAGGTCCGGAACACGCGCGTTTGGCGCACGTTGCGGCCGGCCGCGGTGCGCCCGCGCACGCGTACGACGATGCGGCCGGCTTTCAGGCCGCGCAGGTCGACGCGCGCGACGAGCCGGCCGCCACGACGGTGCAGGGTCGCCCGGCGGCCGGCGAACGTCACCCGTGCCGCGCGCCGGAGCCTGCGCGGCAGCATGATCGAGAGGACCCGCCGGCTCGTGCACGCCCTCAGCGACCGCGGCAGCGACAGCGCGCCGGCGCAGTCCGCAGCGCGGGCGATCGTGCCCTGCAGCGGCAGGTCGCGCGACGAGGCGCCGACGCCGATCCGGTAGCAGCCCGGCGTCACGTCCCAGCGGTCGGCGGGCGTGTTCCAGTGGCTGAACGCCCGCTCGTCGAGGGCGAACGACACGCGCCGCGAGCGGCCTGGGCGGATCGTCACGCGCTTGAAGCCCTTGAGCTGCCACGGCGGCATCGCCCCACCTTCGGCCGGCGCCGGCATCCCGACGTAGAGCTCGGGGACCGCGGCGCCGGAGCGCGCGCCGGTGTTCTTCACGACGACGCTGACGCGGGCGTCCGCGGTCTTCGACGGCTCGAGCCGCAGCCCCGAGAACGCGAACGTGGTGTAGCCGAGCCCGAAGCCGAACGGGAACGCCACGTCCTTGCGCTTGGCGTCGAACCAGCGGTAGCCGATTAGGACCCCCTCCTTGTACCTGACGGTCTCGCCCACGCCCGGGTACGCCTCGGGGTCGCCGGCGGTCGGCTCGTCCGCCTCGGCGGCCGGGAAGGTGGCCGGCAGGCGCCCGCCCGGCTCGGCGTCGCCGAACAGGACGCGGGTGATCGCGGTCCCGCCGTTCTGGCCGGGGTACCACGCCTCGAGCAGCGCCGGGACCTGCGAGCGCCACGGCGTCGTGACGGGGCCGCCGCTCTGCAGGACGACGACCGTCTTCGGCTGCGCGGCGGCGACGGCGGCGATCAGCGCGTCGCGGTCGATCGAGTCGGCCGCGCCGCAGTCGAGGCCCATGCACGGCTTGTCCGAGCCCTCGCTCATGGAGTCGCCGACGACGACGATCGCGACGTCCGCGGCCTTCGCGACGGCCGCGGCCCGGGCGGCGTCCGAGCCGTCGTCGTAGCGCACGCGGCCGGCGCCGAGCTTCGCCTCCAGCGCGGCCTTGGGCGTCGTGGTCTTGAAGGCGTCGATCTTCGACGAGCCGCCGCCGTTGCGGATCTTGTCGGCCTCGGGGCCGATCAGCGCGACGGTGGGCGTCTTCGCCGCGTCGAGCGGGAGCAGCCCGCGCTCGTTGCGCAGCAGCACGATGCCCTCCTGCTCGATGTCGGCCGCGAGCCGGTCGTGCAGGCCCTGGTCGATCGAGGCGGTGTCGTCGGCGTAGGCGGCGCGGTCGAAGAAGCCGAACGCGAACAGCGTCCGCAGGATCCGGCGCACGTGCTCGTCGATCGTCGACTCCGACGCCTGGCCGGCGGCGAGCGCGGCCTGCACGTTGGCGGGCGAGTAGACGAGGCCGGGCCAGATGTCGAGATCGAGGCCGTTGTTGAGCGACGGGGCGACCTGCTTCGCGGCGCCGTAGTCGGTGAGCACGAAGCCCTTGAACGCCCAGTCGCGCTTGAGCACGTCGTCGAGCAGGTGGCCGTTCTCGCACGCGTACTCGCCGTTGATGCGCGGGTACGCGCACATGACCGAGGCGGCACCGCCTTCCTTGACCGCGGCCTCGAAGTGGGGCAGGTAGATCTCTCGCAGCGTGCGCTCGTCGACGCGCACGTCGACGGTCATGCGGCTGCCGGTCAGCGCCTGGCCGACCGGCGCGCCCGGGACCTGCGCCGGCGACGGCGCCCCCTCCTGGTTGTTGGCCGCGTAGTGCTTGACGTCGGCCATCACGCCCTCGCCCTGCACGCCCTCGGTCCAGGCGACCGCCATCCGCGCGCTCAGGAACGGGTCCTCGCCGAAGTACTCGAACGTGCGCCCGTTGAGCGGCGTGCGCAGCATGTTGATCGCCGGGCCGAAGACGACGTCGTTGCCCTTGCGCTTGACCTCGTCGCCGACGACGGCGGCATGCCGGCGGGCGAGCCGCGGGTCGAACGACGCGGCGAGCGCCATCGGCGCGGGCATGTTGGTCGCCTTGCCCTGGCGCGTGCCGACCGGGCCGTCGGAGAAGTACACCGGCGGCAGGCCGACGCGCGGGACCCCGTCGCTGGTGCCGGTATGCGTGCCCTCCGCGCCGGCCACGCCCTCGAGGTGCTCGCCGCCGAGCAGGGAGATCTTCTCGTCGCGGGTCAGCGCGCCGAGCAGCAGGCCGGCCCGCGTGTCCGGGTCCTTGGTGGTGTCGCACCACGGCCGCTGGGCGGCGTCGCCGCAGCGACCGGCGGCGTGGGCGGGCGCGGCGAGGACGAGCGCCAGCGCGGCGACGACGAGGACCCGGAGCATCGCGGGATCGAACCACACGACCGGACGGTGGTGCGTAGGGTGTCCGGTGTGCGGATCGGGTGGATCGGGACTGGGGTCATGGGCTCGTCGATGGCGGGCCACCTGCTCGCCGCCGGGCACGAGCTGACGGTCTTCAACCGCACGAAGGCGCGCGCCGAGGGCCTGCTCGAGCGCGGCGCGGCGTGGGCGGACTCGCCGGCCGCCGCGGCCGAGGGCGCCGAGGCGGTGTTCACGATCGTCGGCTACCCGGCCGACGTGCGCGCGACGATCCTCGCCGAGGGCGGGGCCCTGGCCGCGATGGCGCCCGGGTCGCTGCTCGTCGACATGACCACCAGCGAGCCGTCGCTGGCGGTCGAGATCTCCGAGGCGGCGGCGGAGCGCGGCGTGTCGGCGATCGACGCGCCGGTGTCGGGCGGCGACGTCGGCGCCCGCAACGCCGCGCTCGTGATCATGGGCGGCGGCGAGCCGGCGGCGTTCGAGCGCGCGAAGCCGCTGCTGG
>JAXDHL010000563.1:0-2957 GCA_034664525.1 Solirubrobacteraceae bacterium | reverse complement strand
CAGCGCGAGTTCGAGCTGCTCGAGTACCTGATGCGCAACGAGCGGCTGGTGATCTCACGCCAGAAGCTGCTCGACGAGGTGTGGGGCTACGACCCGTTCTCGATCACGAACACCATCGAGGTGTTCGTCTCCAACCTCCGTAGAAAGCTGGAAGCCGGTGGGGAGCCTCGACTCCTCCATACGGTCCGCGGCGCGGGCTACGTACTCCGCGTATAAGCGGCAGCCGATCCGCTGGCGCCTTGCGGGCGGCTCTGCCGCGCTGACGCTGGTGATCCTCTGCGGCTTCGCGGTGATCGTCGGGACGCTCACCACGCGCGCGATCTACGCCGACTTCAACCGTCAGGTGGCGACGGCGGCCGACCGGCTGCAGAGTCAGCTGACGTACGAGATGATCAATGTGACGGCGACCTCGGCAGACTTCCACCGTTCGCGGCCGGAGGATCTCAACCAGTTCGCGGGCCTCTCCAACGCCGCGGTCCGCGTGGTCACGCAGCACGGCGTCTACAAGGACGGCTCGCTCAACGCGCCGAGCTTCGGCGCTCCGGTCAAGAGCGACGAGGTGGTCGACGGCTGGCGCGTCGAGACGCGCGAGGTCCTGAACATCGACCCGCGCGCCCGCGGCCAGCTCTTCCTCCAGTACGCCCGCCGCGTCTCCGAGGTCCAGAGCACCGCCAACCGCGTCAAGCTGTTCCTCGGCCTCGGCGTGCTGGCCGGCGCCGCGCTCGCGCTGCTCGCCGGTCTGGCGACCGCTCGGCGCGCCATGGAGCCGATCTCCGAGCTCACGGCGGCGGCGCGCGAGATCGCGCGCACGCGTGACACGTCGGTGCGGATCCCGCGACCGGAGGCCGACGACGAGGTCGCCGAGCTCGCGACCACGCTGGAGTCGATGCTGCATGCGCTCGACGCGGCGCGCTCGGAGACGGAGGCGACGCTGATCCGCCAGCGCGAGTTCGTCGCCGACGCCTCGCACGAGTTGCGCACGCCGCTGACCTCGGTGCTCGCCAACCTCGAGCTGCTCGAGGAGTCCCTGTCCGGCGATCAGCGCGACTCCGCCGCCTCCGCGCTGCGCTCCAGCCGGCGCATGCGCCGGCTCGTCGCCGACCTGCTGCTGCTCGCGCGCGCCGATGCGGGCCGCCGCCTCCCGCATCGCGCCGTCGACCTGTCCGACGTCGTCACCGAGGCCGCCGCCGAGCTCGAGCCGGTCGCGGGCGACCACGAGATCTCGATCTCCGCGCCGCCCGGCGCGGAGGTCGACGGCGCGCGCGACGAGCTGCACCGGCTCGTCCTGAACCTGATGGAGAACGCGCTGCGCCACACCGATCCGGGCACCGCCGTGGAGGCGTCGGTGGAGCGCCAGAACGGCGAGGTGGTCCTCTCGGTCGAGGACGACGGCCCCGGGATCCCGGGCGAGCTGCACGAGAAGGTCTTCGAGCGCTTCTTCCGCGGCGAGGGCGATCGGTCGGGCTCCTCCGGCCTCGGGCTCTCTATCGTGAAGGCCGTGGCGGACAGCCACAACGGCCGTGTGACGCTCGAGCCTCCGCTCGACGGTCGCGGCGCGCGCTTCGTCGTGAGGTTCCCGTCGCGTCGCTGAGCTAAGGCTGAGCCGTCTCCCGCCGATGAGAGGGGGGACATGTCAGACATCACCTCACAGCAGCTCGTGGTGTTCTCGCTCGGCAGCGAGGAGTATGCGCTCCCCATCGGGGCGGTCCACGAGATCATCCGGTTCACCGAGCCCCGCACCGTCGCGTCGGAGGCCCCGTGGATCCGCGGTGTCATCGGCCTGCGCGGAAAGATCATCCCCATCTTCGACCTCGCCTCCCGCATGGGCCTCGTGGCCACGGAGTCGGAGTCCTGCAAGATCGTCATCATCGAGACGGGCACCGGCAGCCAGGCCGGCGTGGTCGTCGGCGACGTCGAGGAGGTCCTGACCGTCACGAGCGAGCAGCTCGAGGCCGTCCCGACCGCCGACGCGGAGACGATCGAGGCGATCGCCAAGATCGGCGACCGGCTCGTCATCCTGCTCAACCCCGAGGGCCTCTTCTCCCGCACCGTCGACGAGCTCGCAATCGCGGCGTAAGGACCTCGTGTCCACCGCTACCCCCCAGCGGATCGTCGTCGCCGACGACTCGCGCCTGATGCGCCGCATCCTCTCCGACGCGCTCGCTCGCCAGGGCTTCGACGTCGTCGCCACCGCGGCCGACGGCGACCAGGCCCTCGAGGCCTGCCGTGAGCACCGGCCCGATGCGATGACGCTCGATCTCGCCATGCCCGGCATGGACGGGATCGGCGTGCTGCGCGCCCTGCGCGCCGGCAAGGCCGAGGCGCTTCCGGTCGTGGTGGTCTCCGCCTTCTCCCCGGCGCACGGCGCCCGCGCCGTGGACGCGCTCGCCGAGGGCGCCTTCGACCTCGTCGCCAAGCCCGCCCTGGGCGAGTCGATGGACAGCTTCACCGTGGAGCTCGGCCGCAAGGTCGGCGCGGCCACCGACAGCGGCCACGCCCGCCGCCGCGCGAAGCTCCGCGTCCGCCCGCACGTCACCGCTCCCCCGGCGCGGCCCGCTGCGCCGTCCCGCGCGCGCTCCGGCACCCGCAGGCTCGTCCTGATCGCTTCCTCGACCGGCGGCCCCAAGGCGCTCGGCGACCTGATCCCCGCGCTGCCCGCGTCGCTCGGCACCGGCTCGCTGATCGTGCAGCACATGCCGGCCGGCTTCACGGCCTCGCTAGCCACCCGGCTGGACAACGCCTCGCGGCTGACGGTCGTCGAGGCCACCGGCGGCGAGTCGCTCGACCCCCGCCATCTGTACCTCGCGCCCGGCGGCTCGCACCTGCGCATCGGCGACGACAAGCGCCTGCGCCTGTCCGACGAGGCTCCGATGGGCGGCCTGCGCCCGCGCGCCGATCTCACCATCCTCGACGCCGCGCGCATCTACGGCGCCTCGCTGCTGCTCGTCGTGCTGACC
>JAXDHL010000562.1:0-4646 GCA_034664525.1 Solirubrobacteraceae bacterium | reverse complement strand
CGTCAGGCGCCCGGGTCGAACTCCACCTGCGACGGATCGAGGTCGTCGCGCAGCCCCTTGTAGGACGGCGCGCGCAGCGTGCGCGTGTGGGTCCACTCGACGAACTCGACGTCGCACACGAGCTCGGGGCGGACGTGGCGCGCCTGCTTCGGCGGCTGGCGCCCCGTGAACGGCGACGCGTCCGCGGCCAGCGGCTCCAGCAGCCGCCCGAGGCGATCCAGCTCGGCCTCGTTGAAGCCCGTGCCGACCCGGCCGGCGTACTTGAGCGCCCCGTCCTCGTAATAGCCGACGCACAGCGCGCCGAGCCGTCCGCTGCGCCCGCGCTCGCCCGGCAGCCACCCGCCGATCACGAGCGACACCCGGCGGACGTTCTTGACCTTGACCCAGCCCGGCGAGCGGCGCCCGGGCGTATACGGGCAGTCGAGCCGCTTGGCCACGATCCCCTCGAGCCCCTGGGCCCGCGAGGCCGCCAGCAGCGCGTCGCCGTCACCGACGTGGTGACCGGGCGCCTGCCAGTGCTCGCCGCGCAGCCCGAGGTCGAGCAGCGCCGCGCGGCGGTCGGCGTACGGGCGCTCCATGAGCGAGTGCCCGTCGAGCCACAGCAGGTCGAAGAGCACGTACGCGACCGGCGACTCGCGCGCGAGCCGCGCGACCGTGCGCGCGCTGCCGACGTGCATGCGCCGCTGCAGCGCCCCGAACGACGGCCGGCCGTCCTCGAAGGCCACGACCTCCCCGTCGAAGACCGCCTCGGTGGTCCCGAGCGCCTCCGCCAGCCCGCGCACCTCCGGGTACTGCGAGGTGATGTCGCGCCCCGACCGCGACGTGAGCCGGAGCCGCCCGCCCGCGCTGAACCCGATCGCCCGCACGCCGTCCCACTTGATCTCGAATGCCCACTCCGACTGGTCGGCCGGCAGCGACCCCGACTTCGCCAGCATCGGCGCGACGGACTCCGGCATCGGCTCGCGATCCGGGTCCTGCGGCGGATCCATCCGGTGGATCATCCAGTCCTTGCCGCGCGTGTGGAACAGGACGTAGCGGCCCGTCACCCGCTCGCCGTGGAAGGTGACCATGACCTCCTGGTCGCGCCACTTGTGCAGCTCGAACGTGCCGCGGTCCCAGATCCGCATCGAGCCCGCCCCGTAGTTGCCCTCGGGGATGTCGCCGTGGAACTCGAGGTACTCGAGCGGGTGGTCCTCCGTGCGCACCGCGAGGTGATTGCGCTTGGGGTCGGCCGGGATGCCCTTCGGCACCGCCCACGACGCCAGCGCGCCGTCGTGCTCGAGCCGGAGATCCCAGTGCAGCGCGCGCGCATGGTGCTCCTGCACGACGAAGCGCGGGAGGTCGCCGTCCACCGCCGGGTCGAGGTTCGCCGGACCGGGTTCAGGGGTAGCCCTGAAATCGCGTCTGTGCCGGTAATCGGAAAGCCGGTCGGGATCGCTCATGCCTGCGCGAGGACGTTAGGCGAGACGGCGCCCGGGTATGTTGCAGGGGCCAATGGATGCTCGGACCATCGCCCTGGACGACTCGCACGGGGACGTGCTCGTCGTGGTCGTGCGCGGAGAGCACGACATCTACACTGCCCCGGCCCTTCGGGACCGGCTGGACCAGGCCCTCGGCGGAACGCCGAACGGCGCCACCCCGGTCGGCGTGATCGTCGACCTCTCAGGGGCCACCTTCCTTGACTCGTCGATCCTCGGCGCGCTGCTCGAGGCACGGCGGCAGGCGCTCGAGAAGACCCTCGGCTACGTCGTCTGCCTCGGGGAGAACCCGGAGCCCGGCGTGGCCCGGATCCTCGAGATCACCGGCCTCGTGCCCGTCTTCCCCGTCGTCCGCTCCCGTGAGGAGGCGCTCGGGGCTGCCCGCTCGGCGCCGACGGACGCATGACCGACGCGCCGATCGTCCGGCTCGACCTGCCGGCGCGCCCCGAGGGCGTGGGCGTCGTGCGCCAGGCGCTCGTCGGCGTGGCCGACGGGCTGGCGCTCGACGGCGCGGTGCTGGCCGACGCGAAGATGGCCGTCACCGAGGCGTGCACGAACGCCGTCGTCCACGCCTACGAGGACGACGCGGGCCGCCTCGGCGTCGAGATGTTCGCCGACGACAGCGCTCTGACCGTCGTCGTGCGCGACCGCGGGACCGGCATCCAGCCGCGCGCCAACCGCTCGGGCACGACCGCGCTCGGGCTCGGCCTGCCGCTGATCGCCGCGCTCTCGGACGCGTTCGAGGTGCGCGGCGGACCGGGCATCGGCACCGAGGTGCGGATGACCTTCGCGTACGAGCGCGAGGCCGACCCCGTGCAGGACAACCCGATCACCGGCGGTCCCGGGCCGGCCGGCCACTGGGAGCTCGACGAAGCCGAGGGGTAGCGGCTAGGCCGCCGCGCGCAGTGCGGCGAGCTGCGACGTGCGGCCGAGCTTGTGCAGCGCCGCGGACTCGATCTGGCGCACGCGTTCGGGCGTGAGCCCGAGCCGCCGGCCGATCTCGCGCAGCGGCGCGGGCTCGCCGCCCGTCAGGCCGAAGCGCAGGTAGACGACCGTCCGCTCGCGATCGGGCAGCTCGGCCAGGGCGGCCTTGAGCGCCTCGCGCCGCGACGCCAGCTGGGCGAGCTCCTCAGGGCCGGGCCCCTCGTCGCCGAGCAGCTCCCCGAAGGTGGCGTCGTCCACGCCGTCGCCGAGGCGGCGGTCCAGCGACGCGACGGCCTTGGCGGCGTCGCGCACGGCGGCGATCTCGTCGAGCGTCAGGCCGCTGATGCCCGCGACCTCCTCGTCGGTGGGCACGCGATCGAGCGCCGCCGTCAGCTGCGTCTCGGCGCGCGCGATGCGGCGCTGCTTGCGCACGACGTTGACCGGCAGCCGGATCGTGTCCGCCTTGCCGTCACGGGCGCGCTCGACCGCCTGGCGGATCCACCAGGTCGCATAGGTCGAGAAGCGGAAGCCCTTGCGGTAGTCGAACTTCTCGACCGCGCGGATCAGCCCGAGCATCCCCTCCTGGACGAGGTCCAGGAACGGCAGCCCGGGGCTCTGGTGCGAGGAGTACTGGCGCGCGACCGAGACCACCAGGCGCAGGTTCGCGCAGATCATCCGATCCTTCGCCTGCAGGTCACCCTGCTCGATCCGGCGAGCCAGCTCCAGCTCCTCGTCGGGCCGCAGCAGGCGATAGGTCCCGATGCGGTTGAGGAAGGCCTGGAGGGCGTCTCCGTCGCCACTGTCGTCTGAAGGCCTCACCGTGCTCCTCTCCTTGCCGGACGCGGCTGCCCGCAAACGCGCGCGCGCCAAGGCCGGCCCGTGTGGGGAGCGGCGCCTTGCGGGTAACGCCACATGGAGACACCTGTTCGACACCACCCCTCTGATCGAAGGAGGCCCATGGCCGTCAGGAACGCCACGCGCGGGATCCTCTCCGAAGCGAGCGCCGAGAAGCGCGAGCAGCTCATCGAGATGCTCAAGAAGGCCTACTGGATGGAGATCGAGACGGTGATGAGCTACATCGCCAACTCGATCAATCCGGACGGCGTCCGGGCGCAGGAGATCATCGAGTCGCTCACCGGGGACATCCAGGAGGAGCTCGGCCACGCGCAGCAGTTCGCCACGCGCATCAAGGAGCTCTACGGCGTCGTCCCCGGCTCGCAGGACTTCACGGCCGAGCAGAGCTACCTGCAGCCGCCCGAGCACCAGACCGATGTCGTGCACGTCATCAAGGGCGTGATCGAGGCCGAGACCGGCGCCATCGACCACTACAACGACATCATCGAGTTCACCGAGGACGTCGACCCGGTGACCAACGACATGGTGATCGCCATCCTGCGCGACGAGGAAGGCCACCGCCGGCTGTTCGAGGGCTACCTGCGCGAATACGAGGCCGAGGGCCTCGCCTAGCCGCAGCTGACGGAACCTCCGGCACCCGGCGCCCGTAGGATCTGGCGTCGGGTGTCGACGTCGCAGCGGGCAGATTCCGAGCTCCGGGAAGAGCTCCGGCGCCTTCGGGCGCTCGCGGACGCGACGGCGGCGCTCGGCGCGTCGGCGGACTTCGACGAGTCGCTGCACACGATGGCCCGGCTGCTCGTGCCCGCGGTCGCGGATTGGTGCTTCGTCGAGCTGCTGCAGCCCGACGGCAGCATCGAGCGGCGCGTGATCCAGGCGGCCGATCCGGCCAAGCACGAGCTCGCCCACCGCTTCAACGAGCGCTTCCCGCTCGACCCGGACGCTCCGGTCGGCTCGCCGGCGGTCATCCGTAGCGGCGAGCCGGAGCTGACTCCGGAGATCCCCGCGGCGTTCCTGGAGGCGGCCGCCGCCGACGCCGAGCACCTCGAGTTCCTGCGCGCGTTCTCGTTCCGCTCCTCGATGGTCGTCCCGCTGCGCATCGGCGGCGAGGTGGTGGGCGACCTCGCGCTCGCGCAGGCGGAGTCGGGGCGGCTGTTCGGTCCCGACGACCTCGCGTACGTGACCGACCTCGCGGCACGCTGCTCGCTGCTGCTCGAGGTCCAGCGGCGCGCCGCCTCCGAGCGCGCCGCGCGCGAGGAGCTCGAGGCGATCCTGGAGGGGGTGGCGGACGCCGTCATCGCCCAGGGTCCCGACGGCGAGATCGTCTTCGCCAACCAGGCGGCGGTCGAGCTGGTCGGGCTCGGGACCGCCGACGACTTCTACGCCGGCGGC
>JAXDHL010000561.1:0-2764 GCA_034664525.1 Solirubrobacteraceae bacterium | reverse complement strand
TCCGGGGCCGATCATCTCGGTACGAACTTCAAAGGCTTCCGGGGACGGACTGGGGTACGCACCACCGGAATCGGCCGAGGACCTGGCGGGGTCCTCGGCCACAAACTTCACACACTTCCGGGGACGGACTGGGGTACGTAGGACCGGAACCGATCGAGCGCCTGGCGGGGCGCTCGATCTCTTTAACCCCGCTCCTTCCGGAGATCGGCAGCTTCCGCGAAACGGGTCACCACTGCTACAGTTCCGCCGTCGTTACCGCTGAGTTCCCGGGGAGCCGGGGAGCGGGGGACCCACTGTTCTGGGGCGAGTCGGCCGTTCTCGGCCGTAGCGCGATCTCTTCTTGCGCGAGCCCGTCAGCTAACCCCGTAAGCCGCTGAAGAGGAATCCGTCCGAGCCATGAGCCACTCTGAGTCCGCTATCGCGGGCTTCTATGACCACGAGCAGGAACCCACGCGCGACCGGCGCGAGCGCGAGGCGCCCGACTGGGGCGGCGACGATCTCTTCACGAGCACGCCGCGGCGGCGCCGCTTCGACCGCCCGGCCCGCGGCGAGCAGCACGGCGGCCGCCGTCGCGCCGAGACGACCGAGCATCCGCTCCCGCGCCGCAGCTCCGGCCTGGCGCCGGCGCGGCCGGCCGTGGGCGCGGCCGTGGCCGACGTCCGCCCGGCCATCGAAGCGCAGCCCGAGCCCGAGTCCGCGGGCCCGGACCCGACGCCCGAGATCGAGGGCCACACGATGGCGCCGCCGCCGGTCGGCCGCCGCACCGTCACGGTCACCGGCCACCCGGACCCCCAGCCCGTCCGCCGGCGCCCCGCGCCGACCATGGACGAGCGGCTGATCGGCACGCGCCCCGAGCGCATCGCCTCCTACGCGTTCGCGATGGGCCTGCTGCTCATCCTGATCGCGTTCCTGACCGCCCAGGCCTAGCGGCCTCCGGATCCGGCGCCTGCCGGGCCGCCGCTCGCCTCGCGCGACCGCGCGGAGCGGTCCGTCGCGCGTCCGCGCGGGGCGGGCTAGACTCACTCCTGGTAAGTCCCTTCGAGAAGTGAAGTCAGCCATGGGCACGATGAGTCGTTTCAGGATCCACGACGAGGAGAGCGCTCCCGAGGGCTCGCAGCCCATCCTCAAGGGCGCGACCCAGTCCGGTGGCCAACTCCCGAACTTCGTCGGCGTGCTCGGCGGAGCCCCCGCGGCGCTCCGCGGCTACGTCCGCTTCCGCGCCGAGCTGCGCAAGGGCGTCCTGCCGCGCGGGACCGCCGAGCGGATCGGGCTCGCGGTCGCGAGCCTGCACTCCTCCGAGCTGGACCTGACCCAGCACACGAGAGCTGCGCGTGAGGCCGGGATCGGCATCGACGAGGTCCGCCGCGCGCGCGGCTTCGACTCCGCCGACGCGCGCCAGGCCGCACTGCTGCGCTGGCTCAAGCCGCTCGCCGAGCACGCCGGGGTCGTGCCGGTCCACCTCCACGAGGAGGCGATCGAGAGCGGCTGGAGCGAGGAGGAGCTGCTCGAGGCGGTCGCCGTCGTCGCGCTCGAGACGTTCCAGGCCATGGTCGACGTCGCCGGGGACGTCCCCGTCGACGGCTCGAGCGAGGCCACGCGCCAGCTCAAGGCGGCCTGAGCCATGCCCGCGCAGCAGTTGCGCCGGACGGCCGTCGCCACCCAGGCACCGCCGGGCGAGTGCTGTCCCCACCTGCACGAGGCGGTCGAGCTGATCGGCAAGCGCTGGTCGGGCGCGATCGTCTACGTGCTGCTGGAGTCACGCAAGCCGATGCGCTTCAGCGAGGTCGGCCAGGCGGTCCCGCAGCTGAGCGACCGGCTGCTCTCCGAGCGCATGAAGGAGCTCGAGGCCCGCGGGATCGTCGAGCGCCACGTGCACAACGAGTCGCCGGTGCGCGTCGAGTACGAGCTGACCAGCATGGGCCGCGAGCTCGGTCCCACCCTGCGCGAGCTCCGCCGCTGGGCAGTCCGCTACCTGGACTGACGGCGCAGCGGCGCGCAGCCGCCTTGTCCACCCGGCCAACGGTCCCCGCCGGACGCCCCGATACGCTGCGCCGACCTTGAGCCCCGCCTCTGACCCGCCGCGCACCCCGGACGACGTGAAGGCCATCGTCGAGGAGCGGGGGATCCGCTTCGTCCGCCTCTGGTTCACCGACATCCTCGGCCGCCTGAAGTCGTTCTCCATCAACGCGCTCGAGCTCGACGACGCCTTCGAGGGCGGCATGGGCTTCGACGGCTCCTCGATCACCGGGTTCAATCCGATCGAGGAGTCGGACATGATCGCGGTCCCGGACCCGACGACGTTCGCCCTGCTGCCGTGGCGGTCGGAGGCGGAGGGCGGCGGCGTCGCGCGGATGTTCGCCGACATCCAGACCCCCGAGCGGGAGCCCTACGAGGGCGACCCGCGGCACGTGCTGCGCCGCGCCGAGGAGCGCATGCAGGCGATGGGCTTCGACCACTTCATGGTCGGGCCCGAGCTCGAGTACTTCTACTTCAAGGACTCGCGCTCGACCGAGGTGCTCGACGAGGGCGGGTACTTCGACCTCACGACGCTGGACGCCGCCTCCGACGTGCGCCGCGACACGGTGCTCGCGCTCGAGCAGCTCGGCATCCACGTCGAGTACTCCCACCACGAGGTCGGGCCGTCCCAGCACGAGATCGACATCCGCTACGCGGACGCGCTGAAGATGGCCGACGACTGCATGACGTACCGGATCACGGTCAAGGAGTACGCGCTCAAGTACGGCTGGCACGCGACGTTCATGCC